>JANJTY010000605.1 GCA_024710865.1 Lysobacteraceae bacterium
CGCTCGGCGCGATGGGCGGCGGTGTGGGCGACGGTGGGCCCGTCGACGCGGCGCGTTGCCCGCTACACTGGCAGCCATGGATCTGTTCAAGAGCTTCACCCTCGAGGCGGCGCATCGCCTGCCCAACGTGCCGGACGGGCACAAGTGCGCGCGCCTGCATGGGCATTCCTTCCGGATCGAGATCCACGTCGACGGGCCGGTCGATCCGCACACCGGCTGGGTGATGGACTTCGCCGAGATCAAGGCCGCGTTCCGGCCGCTGTACGAGCGGCTCGATCATCACTACCTCAACGAGATCGAGGGTCTGGAGAACCCGACCAGCGAGCGTCTGGCGGAGTGGATCTGGCAGCGGCTGAAGCCGGCACTGCCGCTGCTCTCGGAGGTGGTCGTGCATGAGACCTGCACCTCGGGCTGCCGCTATCGCGGCGGCTGAGGCCTCCGTTTTCGCGCACTGGGTGCCCGCCTGGCGCGGGGCATGTTGCGAGGCAACAACCCGAGGCCCACGTTCAAGGCACTGATTCAAAAGCCGTGACGGCCCAAGTGCTGGCCATGTTCAGTTTGGATGTTGCACTGCAACATGCGCCTTGCTAGGGTATGTCCACCGCAGACCCGCCCACGAGGCAACCGCCATGTACGACCAGATCAACACCCAGTTCGTCTCCTCCACCAAGCAGTTCGCCGACAACGCCCTGAAGGCGCAGCAGCTCGCCTTCGAGGGGATCGAAAAGGTCGTCGGCCTGCAACTCAAGACCTTCGAGCAGCAGCTCGGCGCGACCTTCGCCTTCCTCGGCGAAGCGGCCGAAGTGCGCGATTTCGAAGCCGCCAAGGCCTTCTGGCCGAAGTCGGTGGCCCTGATGAAGGACTCCGCCGAGGCTCTGTACAGCACCTCGCAGGAAGTGTTCGGTCAGACCCTCAAGACCAGCGAGGCGCTTGGCCAGCTCGCCAAGAGCGGCTTCGAAGCCGCCAACGAAGGCGTCGTCAAGGCCGCCAAGAGCGCCAAGCCGGCCGCCAAGTAAGGCAAGCCTTCCGCGTTCGGGACCGTCGCGCGCAGCACCCTCCCTCCCCGTTGCCGCGACGCCCAAGAGGCCGACAGGCGTGCCTGTCGGCCTCTTTCTTTGCGGCTTCGAGGCAGGTCCGAAGTGCCATTTCGCAGTTGCGCCAACGCGATGTCCGGTCTAAAATCTCGCGGCTTTGCGATCAGCCCTTCCGGTTTGAACCGCGCCGATCCGCGTCCGCTGCGCTCCATGTGGCTGCTTCCCGTGATCCAGCTCGCGCTGGTGGCGGTGCTGGCGCCGGTCGCAGGGCTCGGATTCGGTTCCGCTGCGGCCCTCGGGCTGCTGGCAGGAGGCGCCGCCATCGCGATCGGGCATGCCCTGTTCGCCTGGCGCACCGCCGGTGGCGGACTCGTGCTGGAGGCGTCGAGCGGACTGACGCGACTGATCGTCGGGTTGATCCTGAAGTGGCTGGTGATCGGTGCGGCCCTGGTCTGGGCGCTTCGGTCCGCGCACTTCGCACCGGCTTCCGTGCTGGCTGGCGCCGTCCTGGCGACGCTTGCGATCCCTTTCTGCTTATCCTGGTTGCGTCGATGATCGACTTGCTCAAAGCCGCCGGCGACAGTCCCGCGGAGTACGTGTCGCATCACCTCATGCACTGGCGCCTGCCCATCGGGGAAGGCAGCTTCTGGATGATCAACGTCGACAGCATGCTGATGGCGCTGCTGATCGGCACCTTTGGCCTCGGTACCTTCTGGTGGATGGCGCGGCGCGCCACGTCGGGCGTGCCAGGCAAGTTCCAGGCCTTCATCGAGATCGTGGTCGAGTTCATCGACACCCAGGTGCGGGACGTCTTCCATGGCGATCGCCGCTTCGTCGCGCCGCTGGCCCTGACGATCTTCGTCTGGGTCTTCCTGATGAACTCGATCAAGATGCTGCCGGTCGACATGCCGCCCGGCCTCGCCGCCGCGATGGGCGCCGAGTACTTCCGCGCCGTACCCACCACCGACCTCAACATCACCCTCGCCATGTCGACCATGGTGCTGGTTCTGATGATCGGCTTCGCGGTCAAGGCCAAGGGCGCCGGCGGCTTCGGCATGGAGTTGCTGACCGCGCCCTTCCATGCGCACGGCGCGGGCATGAAGATCCTGCTGGCGCCGGCCAACCTCGGCCTCAACGTCATCGAATACCTGTCCAAGCCGGTCAGCCTGGCGATGCGACTGTTCGGCAACATGTACGCCGGCGAGCTGGTGTTCCTGCTGATCGCCCTGCTCGGCGCCGCCGGCGGCAGCCTGATGTTCGGCGAGGGCGCGACCGCGGGCAGCATGGCCGGCGGTGCGCTGGCCTTCCTCGGCGCCGTCCTCGCGGGCGCCGGCTGGTCGATCTTCCACATCCTGGTGATCACGCTGCAGGCCTTCATCTTCATGATCCTGACCGTCGTCTACCTGTCGATGTCGACCGAGGCTCACTGATTCCGCTTCACCCCTTCACCTTCACGCTGCACTCAAACGTCAAGAGGAAACCAAAATGGACCTGTCGCTCGTCGCCGCCATCCAGGGCTACACCGCTCTCGCCATCGGCATCATCATCGGCCTGGGTGCGCTGGGCGCCTGTATCGGCATCGGCATCATGGGCTCGAAGTTCCTCGAGTCCGCCGCGCGCCAGCCGGAACTGGTCCCGATGCTGTCGGGCCGCATGTTCCTGCTCGCCGGCCTGATCGACGCGGCCTTCATCATCGGCCTCGCCATCGCGCTGTTCTTCGCCTTCGCCAACCCGCTGCTGGCTGCGCTCGGCGGCTGATCCATCCGCCTGCTGCGAACCAGCGGAGCCGCGTGCCGGTAACAGCCGGCACCGGCCCCAGGCCAAGCCACACGCGGAGCCACGCGAATGCAACCCAATGCCACCCTGATCGGTCAGTTCTTCGCGTTCGCGATCCTGATCTGGTTCTCCTTCAAGTTCATCTGGCCGCCGTTGATGAAGGCCATCGAGGAGCGTCAGAAGAAGATCGCCGACGGCCTGGCCGCGGCCGAGCGCAGCCAGAAGGACCTGGCCCAGGCCGAAGAGAAGGTCAACGAAGCCCTGCGCGAAGCGCGCGGCAAGGCCAACGAGATCATCGCCCAGGCCGAGGCCCGGCGTAACCAGATCATCGAGCAGGCCAAGCAGGAGGCCATCGCCGAAGCCCAGCGCCAGAAGGCCCTGGTCGAGGCCGAGATCGCCTCCAGCGCGAACCGCGCCCGCGAAGCCCTGCGCGCGCAGGTCGGTGCGCTGGCCGTGGCCGGCGCCGAGCGCCTGATCCGCCGCGAGATCGACGCCAACGCCCACAAGGCGCTGCTCGACGAACTCGCTGCCGAGATCTGAGCATGAGCCAGGCCCTCACCCTCGCCCGTCCCTACGCCCGCGCCGCGTTCGGCATCGCGCGCGCAGC
>JANJTY010000647.1 GCA_024710865.1 Lysobacteraceae bacterium
CACCCGCTCGGGCCTTGCCATGGCCATCGGTGCAGCGACGCCGGCCTGCTGCCTCAGGCGCCTGAGGCGTTCGGCCACGGCCGAGCCAGGTCCGGAGGCATCAGCCATCGATGCGCTCCCGTCGATCATCTGCGCCGACCCGCAGCAGGCCCAGCACGCTCGCGGCCAGTTCCCGCAGGCTGCGACCCTTGAGCTCGTCGACCTCCAGCGCGGGCCCGACGCAGGCCGGACAGCCGGCGCGGCAGTCGCAGGCCGCGACCAGCTCGAAGGCACGCTGCACCAGCTCGGCCTGGCGGAGGAACAGGGGCTCGCTCAGGCCGACGCCGCCGGGGAAGTTGTCGTAGAGGTAGACGGTGGGGGTGAAGTGGTCGGACTCGGAATCAGGCTTCAGTGCACGCTGGTGGAGGTTTGCCGCGCTCTCCAACCCTGATTCTGCTTCGAGAGCGGCATCGTGGGCCGGAGCACCCAGGATGCCGCGCAGCCGGCCGCGCCCCGTGGTCCGCGCGCCTTCGAACCAGGCGCCATCGCCGCTGCCGACCGCCTTCTGCAGCTCGCGCGCCTCGGCCATCACCGCCACGGTTGCGGCGATCTGCAGCGCGTGCGCCGCGCCGAGGAAGCCGTCCATCGCATCCTGGCGCGAGGCGAAGGCCGTCTCCAGCACGGCCTGCGGCAGCTGCCACCAGATCGCCGTGGTGTGCAGTTCCTGGTCCGGCAGCTCGACCGGGCCGTAGCCGATGTTCTCGTGCGTGTAGTAGCGGATCTTCTTGTAGCCGGCCACGCGGCGCAGCACGTGCACCTCGCCATGGCCGGCGCTGCCGGCCCCCGCGCGCGCGCCGTCGAAGCGCTCCAGCACCTTGAGGCGGGTGTAGTCGATGGCGTCGGTGTAGTAGTCGACCCGGGTGCGCGTCACGAAGGCCTTGCGCCCGGTCCAGTCCAGGCGCTCGACCTGGTAGGGCTCGGACTGCACCAGGTGGATGGCGCCCTCGTACAGGGTGAGCGCGGCGGCGCTGTAGTCGACCTCGGCGATGATCCGCTTGGCACCCTCGGTGGCGTCGACCACGACGAAGTTGCCGTCCGCGACCGAACGCAGCGAGACCGCGTTGGCCGGATAGCTGTCGGCGATCCACTCGAAGCGCTCGCCCTCGCGGTGCAGCACGCCGCTTTCGGCCAGCACCTCCAGGTAGGGTGCGGCATCGACCGGGCCGAAACGCTCGCCGGCCAGGAAGGGCAGCTCGAAGGCAGCGCAGCGGATGTGGTCGAGCAGGATGAGGGCCTGGTCGGCATGGATGCGGGCGTGCTCGGGGCTGGCGCTGCGGAAGAACTCGGGATGCCGCACCAGGTACTGGTCGAGCGCCTCGCTGCTCGCCACCAGCACGCCCAGTGCCGGCTGCTGGCGCCGTCCGGCGCGGCCGAAGCGCTGCCAGGTGGCGGCGATCGAGCCCGGATAGCCGTTCAGCACCACCACGTCGAGCGCGCCGATGTCCACGCCCAGCTCCAGCGCCGAGGTGCTGACGATGCCGTCGATGCGGCCCGCGCGCATCGCCTTCTCGACCTCGCGGCGCTCGCTCGGCAGGTAGCCGCCGCGGTAGGCGCGGATGCGCGCCGGCTTGCGCGGATCATGGTCGAAGACGTCCTTGAGGTACTTGGCCAGCACCTCGACCATCAGCCGCGACTGCGCGAAGACCAGGGTCTTCAAGCCCGCCTTGATCGCGTGCCGCGCGATGCGGTTGCTCTGCGAGCGGGCCGAGGCGCGCAGGCCGAGATCGGGATTGACCACCGGTGGGTTCCACAGCAGCAGGCGGCGCTCACCGCAGGGCGCGCCGCTCTCGGTGAGGGCGACGACCTCGTCCTCGATCAGGGCCTCGGCGTGCGCCTTGGGATTGCCGATGGTGGCCGAGCACAGGATGAACTGCGGACGCACGCCGTAGAAGGCGCAGACGCGCTTGAGCCGGCGGATGACATTGGCCACGTGCGAACCGAACACGCCGCGGTAGCCGTGCACTTCGTCGATCACCACGAAGCGCAGGTTCTCGAAGAACTGCGCCCACTTGGTGTGGTGCGGCAGGATGCCCTGGTGCAGCATGTCCGGGTTGCTGACCACGATGTCGCCGTGCAGGCGCACGGCCTGGCGCGCATCGCCCGGGGTGTCGCCATCGAAGGTGAAGGCCTTCACGCCAAGGCTGCCGGCGCGATTGAGTTCGAGCAGTTCGGCGACCTGGTCCTGCGCCAGGGCCTTGGTCGGGAACAGGTACAGGGCCTTGGCGCGCGCCTGCATCGCGGCGGCCAGCACCGGCAGGTGGAAGCACAGGCTCTTGCCCGAGGCGGTCGGCGTGGCTACGACCAGATGCTTCCCGGACTGCACCGCCACCCAGGCCTCCGCCTGGTGGCGGTAGAGGCGCTGCACGCCGCGCGCGACGAGCGCCCGCGCCAGCGGCGGAGGCAGCGATTCAGGCAGGGCGGCGTAGTCGCCCTCGCGCGCGGGCAGCACGATCTCGCCGGTGATGCGGTCGGCGTGGCGGCGCACCAGGCGACGGGCGAGCTCGGCGCCGTCGCGGCGCGGCGTGGAGGGCGTGGAAGACGCTGCGGGCAGGCTGGCATGCATGGCGGAGATCGCGCGAGTGGGCCGCTCAGAGCTACCGGCCTGCCGTCTCAGCCCCTGAGACGATCGCGTCCCGGCCGCTCAGCGTGCGCGGCGCGGGAAGTCCAGCACCACCCGTGTGCCCCTGCCCTCGCTGTGCACCGCGATCTGTCCGCCCAGGCGCACGGTGACCAGGTTGTAGACGATATGCAGTCCAAGCCCGGTACCACCGCGCCCACGGCGCGTGGTGTAGAAGGGCTCGAACACGTGCGGCAGGGCCTCGGGCGGGATGCCGCGCCCGTCGTCCTCCAGCACCAGCTCGACGCGCGCGTCGCCCACTGCGCGCGCCGTCAGGCGCAGGGTGCCGCCCTCGCCTTCGGCGAACGCGTGGGTCAGTGCGTTCTGGATAAGCTGGCCCACGGCCTGGGCGATGGCGCCGGGGTAGGTGTCGAGGTCGAGTCCCGGCTCGACCTCCAGTTCGAAGCGGATCGGCCGCCGCTTCCAGCCCGGCTCGAGCGAGCGCAGCAGGGTGCGCAGGTAGTCGCCCAGCTCGAAGCGGCGGCGCTCGTCCGAGCCCTGGTCCACCGACACCTGCTTGAAGCTGTTGACCAGCTGCGCCGCGCGTTCGAGGCTGCGGTCGACCATGGCCGAGGCCTCGCGCGCGGTGTCGAGGAAGGCGGCCAGGTCGCTGCGCTTGAGCTCGCCGGACTCGAACGCACGCCGCACCGAACCGGCGCGCTCGCCGAGCAGGCTGGAGGCGGTCACCGCCACGCCCAGCGGGGTGTTGAGCTCGTGCGCGACGCCGACCACCAGGCCGCCGAGCGACGCCAACTACTCGGCCTCGATCAGGCCGCGCTGCGCGGTGCGCAGTTCGTCCAGCGCACGTTCGGCGCGCTGCTTGGCCTGCGACAGCTGTTCGGTGCGCTCGGCCACCTGGCGACGCAGCAGCTCGCGGTTGGCCTCGATGCGATGCACGCGCCAGCGGTAGGCGCCGTACAACGCAGACAGCACGGACAGCGCGAACAGGCTGCGCGCCCACCAGGTCTGCCACCAGGGCGGCAGGATCTCGAGCTCCAGCACCGTCGGCTCGGCCGCGTCGAGCTGCGAGGCCTCGCCGGCCTTGACCTCGAAGCGGTAACGGCCCGGGCCGAGGTTGGTGTAGGTCGCGCTGCGCTCGCTCGCGCCGGTCTCGATCCAGTCCGGATCGAAACCCTGCAGGCGGTAGGCGTAGCGCAGACGCTCGGGCGAGACCAGGTCGGGCGAGGAGAAGCGCAGGCCGAGCATGCGCGCCTCCGCCGCCGGCACCGCGATGCGCGGGGTCAGGTGCAGCGGCGCGCGCAGGGTGGCGTCCTCGCGCAGTGGCTGCGGATCGATGCGGCGGTTCCACAGGCGCAGCTCGGTCAACAGGGGCCGCGGCGGCGGCCGCCGCGCCACGACCTGGGCCGGATCGAACAGGGTCAGTCCGCGCGTGGCTGAAAACGCGATGCGGCCATCGGCAAGGCGTGCAACGGACGCGGACTGGTAATCGCTGTCGAAGGCGCCGTCGGCGGCGCCGAAGCGGTCCAGCGCGCCCGACTCCGGGTCGAAGCGGGCGATGCCGTGAGCGGTCGACAACCAGAGCCGGCCGGCGCCATCCTCGGCCATCGCCTGCACCACCTGCAAGCCGGCTTCCTGGAACACCGGGAAGGACTCGAAGCGGGCGGAGGCGGGATCGCCCGGCCTGTCGAGGTGCATGCGCAGCAGGCCGGAGCGCGTGCTGGCGAGCCAGTTCGAGCCGTCCGCGCCGCGCAGGAAATAGGTGATGCCGCCCGCCGGCAGGGGCGAATCGGGCGCGCTCGAGGACTGATGCAGGTAGCGCTCGCCGGATCCGTCGCGCGCGATCCAGTGCAGGCCGTCGCTGGCGCAGACCAGCAGGGTTTCCGCGTCGAAGGCTTCGATCTGGCTGACCCAGGACGCCACGGGATAGTGCGCCAGCAGCGCGCCGTCGCTGCGCCGCATGAGATAGACGCCGCGGTCGTAGGTGCCGGCGAGCACGAACTCGGGCTCGAACCAGAGCCGGGTGATATGCAAACCGTCCGGTGGAGCGGGCAGCTGCGCCGCCTGGATCGTGCCGCTTGCCGGGTCGAACCGTTGGGCCCCGGACAGCACGCCGAGCCACAGCATGTCCTCGACCACGCTGATGCCGCTGACACCCAAACCCTCGGTGGCGGGAAAGTCCTGCAGCTCGCCACGGTCGGGATAGAAGCGGTACAGCCCGTTGCGGCCGCCCAGCCAGAGCGCATCAGGCCCGGCCGCAGCCAGCGTGTAGACCACCGGATCGCGCAGCGCCGCGGTCGCGACGCGGTCCGGAGTAAAGCTGGAAAAGCGCTCGCCACCGGGATCCAGGATGCTGACGCCACCGGTGTAGGTACCGGCCAGCAGCACGCCCTCGCGGGTCTGCATCAAGCTGAGCACCCGGCCGGCACCGAGCGAGCGCGGATCGGGCCGATGGTGGGCGAAGCGGATGACGCGCGGCGCAGCGCCTGTCGGTTCCGGCATCAGGTTGAGACCCGCGCGCGTGCCGACCCAGAGCCGGCCTTCGCGATCCTGCAGCAAGGAACGGATCAAGTCGCTGTCGAGCGAGCCCTGGTCCTGGGGATCGTGGCGGAACCAGCGCAGTTCGCCCGTCGCCTCGTCGAAACGGAACAGGCCGCGGCCAACCGCGCCGATCCAGACCACGCCATCGCGATCGACCAGCAGCGCATCGATCCGCGCCGAGGCCAGCGCCTCGGCACCCGGACGATCCGCGAACGGCACCTCCACCCGACCGCTTTCCGGGTCCAGCCGCACGACGCCCGCGAGGCTGCCGAGCCAGATCCGACCGGATGCGTCGCTGGCAAGCGACTCGAAACGCCTGTCGGCCGGGAGCGGACCGGGCGGGAAGGGCCAGGCGGCTGCCTCCGCATCCTCGGGCCCCAGGCGGCTGAGGCCGCTGTAGCTCGCGATCCAGATGTACCCACCCCGGTCCAGGTGAAGCGCACGCACGCCCGCCTGCTCGCCGTCGCCCGCGCCCACGGCGATGTGCTCGAAGTCGTCGGACCCTTCGCGGTACCGGCTCAAGCCACCGTTTCCGCCCACCCACAATCGGTTGCGGTCGTCCAGCAGCAGGGATTGCACCTGATTGCCGGCCAGCGAGCTGGGTTGGTCATCGCGATGACGGTAGTGGCGGAACTCGCTGCCGTCGAAGCGGTTCAACCCATCCTGCGTGCCGATCCAGAGAAAGCCGCGGGCATCCTGCACCAGCGCCCACGCGCTGGCCTGGGACAGCCCATCCTCGGTGTCGAGCCGGCTGAAGCGGGTCAGCGAGGGCGAATACTCCGGCGGCGCCGCGCCGGCCAGCGCGGCGAACCAGAGCAAGGCAAGCATCAGACAGCGCCGCATTCCGCGCCTCCCCGACGCCCCCCAGAGCGCCGCGCTCCGATGGTAGCCGATGCCGCCGGCTTCGTGCCGCCGCGATCCGGGTCACTTCCGGCCGGCGGCATCCTCCTCCAGCGCATGAAGCGCCTCGCGCACGGCGGACATGTCGGGATTGATGCTCAGGGCGCGGCGATAGGCCTCGCGCGCGCCCGTCGCATCGCCGCCCAACTCGGCAGTGCGGCCAAGCTGGTACCAGCCCAGCGCGAACAACGGCCGCTGCCCGACAGCGATGCGAAACGCCGCCCGCGCACCCGGTAGATCCCCGGCGGCACGCCGCACCAGACCGAGGTTGTAGTGGGTTTCCGGATTGAAGCCCGACGGATCGGCAGCGACGACCTGCTCCAGCAGCCGTGCTGCCGCCTCGCCCCGGCCGAGCCCGAGCAGGGCGTGCGCGCGCAGTCCGGCCGCGCGCGGAAACGCCGGGTTCTCGCCAAGCCGATCGAGTGCCTCGATCGCGCCGTCGAAGCGGCCCTGCGCCACGGCATGGCGCGCCAGTTCGAACCACCAGCCCGGATCGGCGCCGCTGATCGTCGCCAGCTGGCGTTCGAGGTGCTGCAGGGCCGCGTCGCCGGCGCCAGCGCGCAGTGCCGCCAGAGCGCGGTAGGCCTCGGCCTCGCCCGCAGCGGACACGGCCCCGGGATCCCACAGGCGCAGGCCTTCGATCAGCGGCTCGACCGGCTGCAGCGGCGCCACGAGCTGGGCGTGGTCGAACGGACCGCGCGCGATGCGATGGTCGGTCATCGTCGCCAGCACCACGTCCTGGGTGCGGCGGCGCGGCATGTGGCAGGCGATGCAGTCCTGCTTCGATTCGCCCGTGTCGGCGGCCGCCTTGGCCAGGGCCGGATCGTCGGCCGCGTGCGGCTCGTGGCAGCCCAGGCAGGCCTTGATGAAGTGCTCCGGGTCGCGCCCGCCGGTCTGCTTGCGGTGCGGGTCGTGGCAGCCGATGCAGCCCAGCCGTCCTTCGCTGCGGATGTAGCAGGCGCTTTGGCTCAGGCGATAGGCATGGTGGTTGATCTGGAAACGTTCGGCCCGCGGCCGGCGCGGGTCCTCGATCTCGACATGCACGAGGTAATCGCCCAGCGCCTCGCCGGGGCGGAAGGAATAATCGCCGCGACCCATCCGGCGCGGGCCGATGGCCTCCACCGCGGGCAGCAGGTGGCACTGGAAGCAGACCTCGTCGCGGCGGCGCGGTTCGAGCCGGGCCGGATTGACGATCGCCGCGCGGATCGCCGCCGGCGCCTCGCCCTGCACCACCGCCCGCACGTGCGCCGCGCCCGGTCCGTGGCAGCGCTGGCAGCCTATGCCCTCGGGCAGGTCGGTTGGAAACAGGTGCGGCTGCTGGTGCAGGTCGTTGCCCACAGGCACCTCGGGATAGGCGTTGTGGCAGAACAGGCATTCGCGCTGCACCAGGCGCTCGACCCCGGCATGGTCGGCGGCCTCGAAGCCGGGCGACATGTCGAACCGGGCCGCTTCGC
This sequence comes from Lysobacteraceae bacterium, assembly GCA_024710865.1. GTDB lineage: Bacteria > Pseudomonadota > Gammaproteobacteria > Xanthomonadales > Xanthomonadaceae > JANJTY01. The sequence goes on from JANJTY010000647.1 coordinate 7,510, forward strand.
TGTACCAGCCGATCGGCAGCTGGTAGAGCTCGCCGGCCTCGGTCTGGTGCAGGTAGCTGCGCGCGCGGTTGCCCGAGCCCATCACCCAGTCGACCCGCAGTTCGATGGCATCGACGCGCACGCCCGCCGCATCCAGCCGGAAGCGCTCGAACCACAGTTCCTCACCGCGCCAGTGCAGGCGGTAGTGCCGACCCGACGCAGCGTGGTGGAACGCTGCCCGATCGAAATCCTCGACCCGGCGGGCCCGATCCGGCCGGGCGAAGGCCTGCGCCATGCCGACCTCGGCGAAACTCTCGGCCATGTCCGCATGGCAGCGCGCGCAGGCGGCATCCGGCAGGTAGCCCGGTGCCGCGCCTGCGCTCGCGTTCAGACCCAACACGTCGAGCGGATCGCCTGCCGCACCGGCCTGCGCCAGGGGCGCGAGCAGCAGTGCAGTCGCGAGCAGGACGATCAGCGGGAGGCCAAACCGTGGCATGCGATGCGGTCCATGACGGATGGGCGCTTGGTTGGAAACGCCGAATCGGGCTGGCGGCCTTGCCGCTGCCGCCAGCGCCCGGCTGATCAAACCTTGCCGCCGCCCACGGGCCGTTGCAAGCGGATCCGGCGCTGCAACGCCGCGGCGCGCGGAATTGACAGCGCCAGGGCCGATCACCACGCTTGCCGATCGGTTCGTCCGGGCAGGCTGCGTCGCCCCGCCCGCCCTCGCCCACCGCTTGGACTCCGCGCGACGATCCGCCGCCGCGCCAAACAGGGACTCGATCTGCCCGCATGAACCAGCAATCCCTCTCCGCCTTCATCTGGTCCGTCGCCGACCTGCTGCGGGGCGACTACAAGCAGTCCGACTACGGCAAGGTCATCCTGCCCTTCACCGTGCTGCGCCGGCTCGACTGCGTGCTGGAGCCCAGCAAGGCGGCGGTGCTGGCCGAGCTGGAGCGGCGCACGAAGGAGGGCCTCAACCCCGAGCCCTTCCTGCTGCGCGTGGCCGGGCAGAGCTTCTACAACACCTCGCCCTTCGACCTGCGCACCCTGGTGGGCGATCAGGACCACATCCGCGAGAACCTCTACCGCTACGTGCAGGCCTTCTCGCCGGCCGTGCGCGACGTGTTCGAGCGCTTCGAGTTCCATGCCCAGGTCGAGCGCCTGGCCAAGGCCGGCCTGCTCTATCAGGTGGCCGAGCGCTTCGTGCAGATCGATCTGCACCCCGAGGCGGTGGACAACCACCAGATGGGCCTGGTGTTCGAGGAGCTGATCCGCAAGTTCGCTGAGCTGTCGAACGAAACCGCCGGCGAGCACTTCACCCCGCGCGAAGTCATCCGCCTGATGGTGAACCTGATCTTCATCGAGGACGATGCCGTGCTCAGCCAGCCCGGCGTGGTGCGCACCCTGTACGACCCGACGGCAGGCACCGGCGGCATGCTCTCGGTGGCGGGCGAATACCTGGAAGAGCACAACCCGCAGGCCCGCCTCACCGTCTACGGGCAGGAGCTGAACCCCGAGTCCTACGCCATCTGCAAGGCCGACATGCTGATCAAGGGCCAGGACGTGTCCAACATCGCCTTCGGCAACACCCTGTCGGACGATGGCCACCCCGCGCGCCGCTTCGACTACATGCTGTCCAACCCGCCCTTCGGCGTGGAGTGGAAGAAGGTCGAGAAAGAGGTGCGGCGCGAGCACGAGCAGCAGGGCTTCGCCGGCCGCTTCGGCCCCGGTCTACCGCGCGTCTCGGACGGCTCCATGCTGTTCCTGCTGCACCTGATCGCCAAGATGCGCCCGGTGGCCGAAGGCGGCTGCCGCTTCGCCATCGTGCTGAACGGCTCGCCCCTGTTCACCGGCGGCGCCGGCAGCGGCGAAAGCGAGATCCGCCGCTACGTGCTGGAGAACGACCTGCTGGAGGCCATCGTCGGCCTGCCCACCGACATGTTCTACAACACCGGCATCAGCACCTACGTGTGGGTGCTGAGCAACCGCAAGCCCGCGCACCGCAAGGGCAAGGTGCAGCTCATCGATGCAAGCCACCTGTGGCAGAAGATGCGCAAGAGCCTGGGCAGCAAGCGCAAGGAGCTGTCCGACGCCCACATCGATCAGATCACCCGCTGGTTCGGCGAATTCGTCGAGGCCGAGCACGAGGGCCGCCCGATCAGCCGCATCTTCGACAACCGCGCCTTCGGCTACCGCAGCATCGTCATCGAGCGCCCCCTGCTGGACGAGGCCGGCAAGCCGGTGCTGGGCCAGAAGGGCAAGCTCAAGGGCAAGCCGCAGCCGGATTCCAGCAAACGCGACAGCGAGAACGTTCCCCTGGGCGAAGACGTGGAGGCCTACTTCCGTCGCGAAGTGCTGCCGCACGCCCCCGACGCCTGGATCGACCACGACAAGACCCGCGTCGGCTACGAGATCCCCTTCAACCGCCACTTCTACGTCTTCACCCCACCGCGCCCGCTGGAGACCATCGACGCCGAGCTGAAGCAGGTCACCGACCGCATCAAGGCCATGATCGAGGGGCTGAGCGGATGAGCTTTCCGCGCTATCTGGCTTACCGCGACAGCGGGGTGGAATGGTTGGGGGAGGTGCCGGGGCATTGGAATGTTGCGCCTGTTGGCACAGTCGCCCGCATCATCAACGGCTACCCGTTCGATTCTGCATTGTTCAATCCATCGGAGGGCTTGCCGCTCATCCGAATTCGCGACTTGGGAAGCGTGAGCACGGAGTGCTGCTCGACAGAGGTTGTCGATCGCGCTCTCGTGACTTCCGAGGACGTGCTTATCGGCATGGATGGTGACTTCAATGTTGGCCGATGGCGGGGCGAAGGCTCGGCACTCCTAAATCAGCGGATGTGCTGCATTCGCGGCGACTCACGCGCCCTGACGCGGCTCCTTGAGTACGCGCTTCCCCTTCCGCTGAAGGCGATCAACGACGTTACCTTCTCCACAACGGTCAAGCACTTGGCATCGTCTCAGGTGGCTAAGACCCGAATTGCCTATCCGACAGAACACCAAGAGCAAGGGGCCATTCTGAGTTTCCTCGACCGCGAGACGGCAAAGATCGACGCCCTGGTGGCCGAGCAGGAGAAGCTGATCGCCCTGCTCAAGGAAAAGCGCCAGGCCCTGATCTCCCACGCCGTCACACGCGGCCTCGACCCCACCGCCCCGATGAAGGACTCCGGCATCGAATGGCTGGGGCAGGTGCCGGCGCATTGGGAGTGCGGGCGAATGGCCGCCCTGTTTCATGAGGTCAATGAACAAGGTGGAGACGATCTGCCGATCCTCAGCGTGTCCATCCACAGCGGCGTATCGGACGAAGAACTGGCCGAGTCCGATTTGGACCGGAAGGTTACGCGCAGCGAGGACCGGACGAAATACAAGGCGGTCGCTCCGGGCGACCTGGTCTACAACATG
>JANJTY010000666.1 GCA_024710865.1 Lysobacteraceae bacterium
GAAGAAGGAAAAGTCGGTCAGCCGGTTGTAGACCAAGCCGACGCGCTGGGCGCCCAACAGCATGGCGCCGTCGACCCGCTGCAGGCCCCCCGGATCGCAGATCGATGCGACAAACCCCTTCGATTCCAGCAGACGCTTGAAGAGCACAAACTCGGGGTAGAGAAACTGTCCTTCGGGTGCGTCGTCCACGATCGCCACGATGTCGCCGGGAACGATCTGCGCCTGGGCGCGCCACTCGGCGATCAGCGCTGAAATCGCGGACTGCTCCGCGCGCATGCCGTCCGAAGGGACGCTCAGCTCGGGCATGCACGCCTGCTGTGCCCTCGCCAGCAGCGCGTTGAGCAGCAGCCCGCCAGGATTGGTGTTGATCTCAATCAGGCGGGGCACATCCTCGGAAAGATGAAAATCGAAGCCCAGCACGCCACCTGGCGAGCCCGGATCGCGCTGCGAAATCTCAGGCGCCCACGCCATCACCGCTTCGAGGTAGCGCGGTGTCGCGGCCACCGCCGTCAGGGCCCTCACGGCCTCGGCCATGTGCTCGAGGGTGCGCTGTGGGACGAAGACCGGCAACGCGGAAAACAGCTGGCCGTGCGCCACTGTCAGTTCTGCAGTGGGATCCACGGTCGCCATCACTCGCGCGAGTTGGTCGCGCAGCGCGTGGGGCTCGACGGCAAGGCAGAAACAGTGGCGATTGAGGTGTGCGGCCGTGATCGGGCTGGCGCATGGTGGAACGCAGCGCTCTAACAGGCGTTGCAGCGAAGGAGAGAGAACCGTCATGACTGGCGCCGCTTCTCGGGGGGCAGATACCCATGAGCCTACCGGAGCGAGCTTCGCTGGTTTGTGGTTCCCGGGGTAACTCACAGCGGCGTGTCGGACATCGCCGCGTCGGGAACTCGCTCCGCAGAGGGCGGTCCCAGCGGTTGACCTCGATCAAGAAGCGCTTCTGCCGACCGGGCTAGACTGCCGATCAGAATGAGTCCCCTCCGCCTCCGCCGCCGTCTACGCACCCGCATTTCGCTTCTCGCGATGTGCGCCCTGCTGTGGTCGCAGATGCTGCTGGCCTTGCACGCGGACTGCCTGTCGCCGGCGATGGCCGATGTGCCGGGCGAAGTCGTCACCGAGCACCACGATTGTGCCGATGCCGACGATGCCGCCGATCCCGTGGTGTGCGCATCCCACTGCAGTCAGGGTGAGGCCAGCCCCGACAGTCCCCGCGTTCCGACGGTGCCGCCGCTCGCCTTCGTCGCGATCATGCCGGTGCTGAATGACGTCGACCTGCGTCCTCCGAGCCCATCGTCGCTGCCGGGATTCGTCGGCTCGTGGCGGCATCGACCGACGTCCCATCCGGCCAAGGTGTTGCTGATCTGAGGTCTTCCTGACCCTCCTCGACGCGGCCGCGTCGAGGCATGTCAGGCATGGTCGCGCGCTTCGCGCCTCCTGCCGTTCCATCTGCTCGCGGACGCTGCCGTCCGCCATCGGGACAGGCAACCACCATGGATTCTCTCGTACTCGCCGCGCCATCCCGGCGCTTCTCCCTCGGCCAATGCGGGGTGTGCGCCTGGGCCGCCGCTGCCCTGCTGTGCATCGCTTTCCCCGTCCTCGCCGACGAGTCGCTGCCGGGCAACGATGTCGCCTCGATCCGAGCCTGGCTGCTCGCGCACAACCCGGAGCTGCGCGCCATGCAAGCCGAGGCGGATGCCGCACAGGCGCGTGAGCTGCCGGCCGGCGCGCTGCCCGACCCGATGATCGGCGTGCGCCTCGAAGGCATCGACCGCGACCGCCCGAACCTCCTGCCCGGCAACGTCGACATGGCGACCTACAGCATTCGCCAGACCGTTCCGCTTTGGGGCAAACGTGCGCTGTCGCGCGAGGTGGCGCGCGGTCAAGCCGACGCGATGCGTCTCGAGCGCGACGCCCAGGCACTCGCGCTGCTGGCGGACGCCGAGCAGGCCTATGTGCGCTACTGGCACGCCGACGAGGGACTGCGCGTGATCGATCGGTTGATCGCGCTGCTGGTGCAGGTCGAGGAGGTGGCGCGCGAGCGCTACGCCCTTGGCGTCGCCGCGCAGCAGGACGCAATCCGGGCCCAGGTCGCAGGCACCCGCATGCAGGGCGAGCGGATCGAGCGCGTGTCGATGCGGCACGAGGCGGTCGCCCAGCTCAACGCCAGCCTGGGTCGTGCCGCCGACGCGCCGCTCGCACAGCCGCTGACCGAACCCATCCTGGCGGTGCCTGCCGAGACCCTGGCCGAAGGCCTCGCCGCCGTGCGCGGCGGCCATCACCCGGCGATCCGCGCGCGCGAAACCCTGGCCGAGGCGGCCGACCGTGCCGAACAGCTGCAGCGCCGGCAGCGCTTGCCCGACCTCAGCGTCGGGCTGGGTGCCATGCAGCAGGGCAGCCGGCTGGATGGCTATGAGCTGATGCTGGAAGTCGAGATCCCCTTGCAGCGCCGCGCGCTGCGCGAGCGCGAGCGCGAGGCGCGGCTGATGAGCGATGCGGCGCGCGCCCGTGTCGACGCCGAGCAGGCAGCGCTGCAGGCCCGCGTGGGCGAAGCCTGGGCGCGCTGGGCCAGTGCGCGCGATCGCCGTCAGCTGTTCGCGCACACCCTGCTGCCGCAGACTGAGGCGAACTTCGAATCCGCCCTGTCGAGCTATCGGGTGGGCGAGGTCGATTTCGCGACCCTGCTGGAGGCGCTGGAAGCCTGGCAAGGCGCCGACCTGTCCCGCCTCGACGCGCTGCGCGACGAGCTCACCCGTGCAGCCGAACTGCGCGCACTGATCGGGAGCACCCCATGAAAACGATGAATGCATTCGCGCTGGGCGCGATCGTGCTGCTGGCGCTGGGCGTTGGCGGGTGGTGGGGGCGTGCCAGTGCGCCGGTCGCGATGCCGGCCTCTGACAGCGCGACCCCGGCACCGAAGGCGGAACGCCGTGTGTTGTACTACCGCAATCCCATGGGCCTGCCCGACACCTCGCCGGTGCCGAAGAAGGACAGCATGGGCATGGACTACATTGCGGTCTACGACGGCGAGGCGCCGGCCGAGCCGGGCACCGTGGTGCTGCCGCCGGAGAAGGTGCAGAAGCTCGGCGTACGCACCGCGCTGGCCACGCGCGAACGCCTGTCCGCCAGCGTCCGCGCCAGCGCCCGGGTCGAGATCGATGAGACCCGCCAGTTCGTCATCGCGCCGCGCTTCGAGGGCTGGATCGAGCGTCTGCACGCAAATCAGACCGGCATGGCGGTGCGCCGCGGTCAGCCGCTGATGACGCTGTACAGCCCCGCGCTGCTCGCCGCGCAGGAGGAGTACCGGATCGCCGACGAGGCGGCGATGCGCCTCGGCGACGCCGATCCATCCAGTGCCGCCGCCATGCGTCAGCTGCGCGATGCGGCGCAGGCGCGGCTGCGCAACTGGCAGGTGTCCGGTGCCCGGCTCGGGCGCGGTGGCGAGACGGCGCGTCTGGCTATCACCGCGCCCGCTGACGCGGTGGTCGTCGACAAGCCGGTGGTCGAGGGCGACCGCTTCGAGGCCGGCCAGACCGTACTGCGGCTGGTCGACTTGTCGAGCGTGTGGGTGGTGGCCGAGGTGCCGGTGTCGCAGGCCAGCGGCCTCGCGGTCGGGCAACCGGCGCAGTTCAGCGCGCCAAACCTGCCGGGCGAGACGCGCGAGGCGGAGATTGACTTCCTCCAGCCGGTGGTCGACCCCGACAGCCGCACGGTCGCGGTGCGCCTGGTGCTGCCGAACCCGGACGGAACGCTGCGCCCGGGGCTTTTCGGCGAGGTGCTGCTGCAGGGCCCGCCGGATGCCGAGGCCGTGGTCGTGCCGCGCTCGGCGGTGATCGACAGCGGCTCCCGGCAGATCGTGCTCGTGCAGCTCGCCGAAGGACGTTTCGAGCCGCGCACCGTACGCCTGGGTCGCCGCGCAGGCGACCGCGTCGCCGTGCTCGATGGCGTGGAGGAAGGGGAACAGGTGGTGGTGGCGGCCAACTTCCTGATCGATGCCGAAAGCAATCTCAGCTCGGCGTTGCAAGGGCTGGCGCCTGCGTCGGCGGCGGAGCACGATCACGACACCGACACGGCGACCCCTGATGCGGACCGTGCCGAGCCCGGCCATGAGCACGGCACGGCGGAAGAGCTACGCGACGAACCCGCAAAGCCCGACCCGCACGCCGGCCACGCGGGCCATGGCGGGGAGCACTGACATGCTCGCCCGTCTGATCGCATGGTCGGTTCAAAACGTCTTTTTGGTCCTTGTACTGTCGCTGGCGCTAACCGCGGCCGGCGTCTATGCCGTGCTGCGGACGCCGCTGGATGCCTTGCCCGACCTTTCCGACGTGCAGGTGATCGTGTTCACCGAAGTGCCCGGACAGGGGCCGCAGGTGGTGGAGGACCAGGTCACCTATCCACTGACCACGGCGATGCTGGCCGTGCCGAAGTCGAGGGTGGTGCGCGGGTTCTCGTTTTTCGGCGCCTCCTTCGTCTACGTGATTTTCGAGGACGGCACCGACCTGTACTGGGCGCGCTCGCGCGTTCTCGAGTACCTGAACTTCGCCTCGCAGAAGCTGCCAGAGGGCGTGACCCCGACGCTGGGCCCCGATGCAACCGGCGTGGGCTGGGTCTACCAGTACGCGCTCGAAGGTGAGCAGCGCTCGCTCGACGAACTTCGCGCGACTCAGGACTGGTACGTGCGCTACCAGTTGACCAAGGCGCCCGGTGTGGCCGAGGTCGCCAGTGTCGGCGGATTCGTGCGCCAGTACTCGGTCACCGTGGACCCGGTGCGGCTTCGCCAGTACGGCATCGGTCTTGATCGGATCATGCAGGTCATTGCCGAGGGCAACCGCGACGTCGGCGGGCGCATCGTCGAAATGAGCGAGACCGAGTACATGGTGCGTGG
>JANJTY010000004.1 GCA_024710865.1 Lysobacteraceae bacterium
GCCGGCGCCCTTGGGCAGGATGCCGAGCAGGGCGATCTTGCCGCCGTGGTACATCACGTCGAGCATGTCGTTGAAGGCGTGCGGATTGCCGCTCATCTCCAGGCCCACGTCGAAGCCCTCCATGTGCAGGTCCTTGACCACGTCGCGGATCGACTGCTTGGAAACGTTGACCACGCGCGTGGCGCCCATGTCGGCGGCCAGCTTGAGGCGGTAGTCGTTGACGTCGGTCACCACCACGTTGCGCGCGCCGACGTGCTTGCAGATGCCGGCCGCGATGATGCCGATCGGGCCGGCGCCGGTGATCAGCACGTCCTCGCCGACCAGGTCGAACTCCAGCGCGCAGTGCGCGGCGTTGCCGTAGGGATCGAAGAAGGCGGCCAGCTCGCTCGGGATCTGGTCGGGGATCGGCCAGAGGTTGCTGGCCGGCATGGCGATGTACTCGGCGAAAGCGCCGTTGCGGTTGACCCCGATGCCGACGGTGTTGGGGCAGAGGTGCTGGCGTCCGGCGCGGCAATTGCGGCAGTGCCCTCAGACGATGTGGCCTTCGGCCGAGACGCGGTCGCCCAGCTTGTAGCCGGTGACGCCGGGGCCGAGTTCGACGATGCGGCCGACGAACTCGTGGCCGATCACCAGGCCCGGCTTGATCGTGCGCTGGCTCCAGGCGTCCCACTTGTAGATGTGCAGGTCGGTGCCGCAGATCGCGGTCTTCTCCAGCTTGATCAGGACCTCGTTCGGTCCGACCGTGGGCACCGGGACCTGCTCCAGCCAGATGCCCGGCGTGGCTTCGCGCTTGACCAGGGCTTTCATCAGTTCGGGCATGGCGGGGGCTCGCGGGCGGCAGGAAAGGGCCGATGATTATACGGCGCTGCCCGCATCCGCCGGATTCACGCCACGGGGGGCGAAGCCTGTGCGCGAGTCCAGTTCAGGCGCCAGCCGGCCGGCGCTCAGGACTGCGCAGGCCCCGGCTGCCCGAGCAGGAAGCCCTGGCCGAAATGGGCGCCTTCGCGGCGCGCGAAATCGAACTGCGCGCGCGTCTCGATGCCCTCGACCACCACGCTCAGGCCGAGGCTGTTGCCGAGCGTGATCAGGGCCCGCGCCACCGCCTCGTCGCGCCGGCTGCGGCCGATGTCGGAAACGAAGGCGCGATCGACCTTGAGGATGTCGACCTCCAGCCGGCGCAGCTGGTCGAGGCTGGAATAGCCGGTGCCGACGTCGTCCAGCGCCACCCGCACGCCGAGCGGGCGCAGGCGCGCCAGCACGTCCGCCGCGACGGCCGGATCGCCCATCGCGATGGCCTCGGTGATCTCGAGGGTGAGGCGCCTGCCGGGAACCCCGGACTCGCGCAGCAGGGCTTCGAGCCGGTCGGGGAAGCCGCGATCGAGGAAGGTCGGCGCCGTCAGGTTGACCGCGATGCCGGGCGCCGAGTCGGGTTCGCGCGCGAGCAGGCGGCAGGCGTGACGCAGGGCCCAGCGGTCCAGTTCCGGCATCAGGCCGGCGCCGTCGGCCAGCGCCAGCACGGTATCGGGCGGGATCGGGCCGCGCTGCGGATGCTCCCAGCGCAGCAGGGCCTCGCGGTAGGCGACCTCGCCGTCGGCCAGGGCCACGATCGGCTGCAGGGCGAAGGCGAGGGCGTCGGCCTTCAGCGCTGCCTGCAGCTGGGCCAGCAGGGCCAGCTCCTCGCGTTCGCGCTGCCGCAGTTCGGCGCTGAAGGCGAGCAGACGCGCGCCGCCGGCCTGTTCGGCCCGCCCCTGGGCCGAGACCGCGGCATTGACCAGTGCCTCGGCGCTGTCGCCGTCCTGCGGATGCAGCGCCAGGCCGGCCGACAGGGTGGCGAAGGCAGAACCGGGATCGAAACGCCGCGTCGCCTCGCCCAGCAGCCGCTCCGCCAGCACGCGCAGACCGGCCTCGTCGGCGGGCGAGGCGAGCACCACGGCGATGCGGTCGTCCTCCAGGCGCGCGGCTGGCGGCAGCGCGCCGCCCAGCTCGGCGTCGAGGAATTGCGCCAGGCGCAGCAGGCGCACGTCGAAGTCGTCCTCGCCCAGGGCATCGCGCAGGCGCGCGCTGCGGTCGGGGCGCAGCACCAGCAGGGCCAGCAGCCGTCCGCTGCGCTCGCGCCGCTCCAGCAGGTCGCGCAGGCGGCGCACGAACAGGCGCCGGTTGGGCAGGCGCGTGGATGGGTCGAAGAAGCGCGCCCGCTCCAGCGCCAGGGTGGCGTCCTCGGCGCGCTCGCGCTCCTCGTCGTGCAGCCAGACGAACAGGCCGATGCCGATGCCCGCGACCGCGACCAGGTCGAATAGGGCAAGCCAGACCGCGCTGTCGCCGAACTGGCGCCCCACCTCCGGGACCATGCTGATCACCAGCCCGGCGAGCGAGGCCAGGGCGAACAGGGCGAAGGCGAGGCCGGTCAGGCGGCGGCCCATGCCGCGTCCCGGCATGGCCCCGAGCAGCGCCAGCGCCACCGCCGAATAGGCCGTCGCCGCGACCAGGTAGCGCATGCCGACGCGCAGGGTGACGCGCTGTGCCACCGCCTCCGGATCCCAGGAGAACAGCAGCGATGCGATCAGCGCCAGGACCACGGCGGCGCCCAGGGTGCCGCGCAGCAGGAAGGGCGCCGGGTCGCGCCGCGCCAGAAGCGACAGCGTGCCCAGCACCAGCAGTCCGATATGCACGTAGGCGCCGAGTTGCGCGATGAGGGTGAACAGGGTGCGCAGGCCGAGCACGCTGCCGTCCGGGCGCGCGAGCAGGAAGGCCGCGGCCGAGGCGAAGAGGTAGATCGCGAGCGCGGCGAAGCTGCCGGCCCAGAGCCGCAGGTAGGGGCGCTCCCACTGCCGCCAGAAGCGCAGGAACAGCCAGGCGAGCGCAAGACCGAGCGCGGCCTCGAAGCCGGACACCACGAGATAGACGATGCGCGGGTCGTCCATGCGGTTTCCCCCTGGGCCTCGACTATACCGATCCGCGTTGTGCAGGCGGCGTGCCGAGGAACGCCTCGATGCGCTGGGCGAGCCGCGCCGAATCGCGCTCCGGGTCGAACCAGAGCGCGTCCAGCTCGCCGCGCAGCCAGGTCAGCTGGCGCTTGGCCAGCTGGCGGGTGGCGAAGATGCCGCGCTCGCGCAGCTCGGCCGCCGAATGGAGACCGTCGAGATGCTCCCAGGCCTGGCGGTAGCCGACCGCGCGGATCGCCGGCAGCGCGGGGTGCAGGCGCGGGTCGGCGCGCAGGCGGCGCACCTCGTCCAGCAGGCCCTGCGCCAGCATGAGGTCGAAGCGTTGCGCGATGCGCGCGTGCAGCACGCCGCGGTCCTGCGGCGCCAGCACCAGGCGCAGCACGCGCACCGGCAGGCGCGGCCGCGGCGCCGCCGCCTGCCAGGCGCTGATCGGCCGGCCGCTGCTGCGGTAAACCTCCAGCGCGCGCGAAATGCGCTGCGGATCGGTGGCGTGGATGCGCGCGGCCGCGACCGGATCCACGTGCGCCAGCTCGGCGTGCAGGCTCGCCCAGCCGCGCGCGTGGGCTTCGGCCGCAATGGCCGCGCGCAGGTCGGGATCGGACTCGGGCATGGGCGAGAGCCCGTGCAGCAGGGCGCGGAAGTAGAGCCCGGTGCCGCCGACCAGCACCGGCATCCGACCCTGAGCGAGCGCGGCATCGATGGCGGCGCGCGCGTCCTGCGCGAATTCGGCGGCGGAATAGGGCTGGTGCGGATCGCGGATGTCGACCAGGTCGTGCGGAAAGCGCGCCAGCGTCTCCGCATCCGGCTTGGCGCTGCCGATGTCGAGGCCGCGGTAGACCAGGGCCGAGTCGACGCTGATCAGGCGGCAGGGCAGGCGCCGGGCAAGCTCGAGCGCGAGCGCGGTCTTGCCCGAGGCGGTCGGGCCCATCAGCGCGATGGCGGGCGGGCGCTGGTCTTCGCGCGGATCGGTCGGCATTGCGGCATCATCGCATTGCGTCCAGACCGCACGAAGCCCGATGCCCGCCCCGATCCTGCTGACCGGCTTCCAGCCCTTCGATGGCGAATCCAGCAACCCGTCCTGGGAGGCGGTGGCGGCACTGGATGGCTCGCGCCTGGACGGTCGTCGCGTCGTCGCGCTGCAGCTGCCGGTGGTGTTCGGGCAGTCGCTTCGGGTGCTGGCCAAGGCGCTGGAGCGCTTCCGACCCGCGCTGGCGCTGTGCGTGGGCCAGGCCGGAGGTCGCAGCCGCATCTCGCTCGAGCGCGTCGCGATCAACCTGCAGGACGCGCGCATTCCCGACAACGCTGGCCGGCAGCCGCTGGACGAGCCGATCGAGGCCAGGGGGCCGGCGGCCTACTTCGCGCGCCTGCCGCTCAAGGCCTGCCTCGCGGCGCTGGGCGAGGCCGGCATCCCGGCCGAGATTTCGCACACGGCGGGGACCTACGTCTGCAACCACGTCTTCTACGGCCTGATGCATGCGCTGCGCGCCCGGCGTGCGGTGCGCGCCGGCTTCATGCACATCCCGTATTCACCGGCGCAGGCGGTGCGCCATCCCGGCGCGCCGAGCCTGCCGGTGGAACTCGCCACGGCGGCGGTGCGCCTCACCGTCGAGACCGCGCTGGCGCGCCAAACCGACCTGCGCCTGCGCGGCGGCAGCGAGTGCTGAGGCGGTCGCGGGCGTCGCGGTGGCGGTCGATATCCTGATGCGGTTGGGGGGGGGCACCCCCTGCAGGGACGCCGGGGTGGGGCGCGCATCCCCCGGGGTGGGGTGTGGGTAGCACAAACGCAAA
>JANJTY010000019.1 GCA_024710865.1 Lysobacteraceae bacterium
GCGGACGCGCAGCGTCGAGCCCTGCAGAATGAGGCTGCGCGCGGCACCTGGTCTCGTCGCCTGCTGCGCGGTTGGCTGGTGCGCAGGCCTTCGATCGTCGCCGCTCAAGCGCTGGACCGCTGCCAATGCCGCGGCCGTACCGTTGTGCATTCATACGCGTTAGGGGCTGGTATCGTTGACGCGGTGGGGCGGCGGAGGCGGCAAAGGTGCGAGAGGGTGAGACGCTCGAAGCGCGACTGCGCAAGGCCCGCAGTGGCGACGCCCAGGCCCTCGACCGTCTGATGCCGCAGATCTACGAGGAACTCAAACGCATCGCCCGCGGCCTGATGCAGCGCGAGCGGGGCAACCACACCCTGCAGACCACCGCGCTGGTGCACGAGGCGTATCTGCGCATGGCGGGACAGCAGTCGGCCGACCGGGGCGACCGCCTCTACTTCTTCAGCGTCGCGGCGACCATGATGCGCCGCATCCTGGTCAATCACGCGCGCGACCGCGCCGCCCAGAAGCGCGGCGATGGAATGGACCCGATCAGCCTCTCGGCTGCACTGGATGTCGTCGGCGAGGACCTCGACCTGGTGCGCCTGCACGATGCGCTGGATGCGCTGGCGCTGCTCGACCGGCGCCAGGCGCGCGTGATCGAACTGAAATTCTTCGCCGGGCTGGAATTGAGCGAGATCGGCGACCTGCTCGGCGTTTCGCTGGCCACGGTCAAGCGCGACTGGACCATGGCCCGGCTCTGGCTTTCGCGCGAGCTGTCGGCATGAACTCGCGGCGCGATCCGCAGGCATGGCGGGCGCTGCAGGCCGAACTCGACGCATTGCTGCCGCTGCCAGCGCCGGAGCGCGACGCGCGGCTGGCGGCGATCCGGTCCGCGGATGCGGATCTGGGCGCGGAGCTGGCCTCGTTGCTGGCGCAGGTGGGAGCCGGGCATGTGCCTGAATCGCTGCCGCTGGCCGCGTTGACTGCGTTCGATGCCGACGACAGCGACTGCAGCGGGCAACGCGTCGGCAACTTCGTGCTCGACGCCTGCATCGGCCGCGGCGGCACGGGTGCGGTGTATCGCGCGCATCGACAGGGCGACTTCGCGCAGACCGTCGCGATAAAGCGGCTGCAGGGCGGACGCATGGATGCCGCCGGCGCGCGCCGGCTGCAGCATGAGCGCGACGTGCTGGCCCGCCTGGACCATCCCGGCATCGTGCGACTGGTCGATGCCGGGGTCAGCGCGGAGGGACGGCCGTTCCTGGCGCTGGAGTATGTCGAAGGCCAGACCTGGGACCGTTACCTCGCGGCGCGATCGCCGCCGGCGGCCGAGCGACTGCGCCGGTTCGCTGCGGTGTGCGACGCCGTCGCCTATGCCCACCAGCGACTGCTGGTGCATCGCGACATCAAGCCCGGCAATCTGATGGTCAACGGCGAGGGCACTCCGAAGTTGCTCGACTACGGCATCGCCAAGCTGCTGGAAGAGAACGACGACAGCACGCTGACCCGCGATTTCGGCCCCTCGCTGACGCCGGCCTATGCCGCTCCGGAGCAGCTGCTGGGCGAACCGGTCACGACCGCCACCGACGTGCATGCGCTCGGCATCCTGCTGTTCGAGACGCTGTGCGGCGCACACCCCTATCGCCGCGACGGACGCCGCGGCGAGGCCTTGCGCCAGGCGATCCTGCACGAGCCGGCGGCGGCGTTGAGCCGGCAAGCCGGGCTGGTCGCCATGCCGACCGCATGGCGCGGCGATCTGGATCGCATTGTGGCCATGGCGCTCGAGAAGAACGCGCAACAGCGTTACGCCTCGGCGCGCGAGCTGGGCGACGATGTTCGCGCCGTGCTGGCCGGTCGGCCGGTGCGTGCCCGCCGCCCCACGGCCGGCTACGTGATGCGTCGATTCGCCGGTCGCCACCGCCTGGCCCTGACCGCCGCCGCGACCGGTCTGGTGCTGCTGGTCGGCACCGCCATCGCGGCGGTCTGGCAGTCGCGCATCGCCGTCATCGAGCGCGTTCGCGCCGAACGGCGTTTCGACGACCTGCATCGTTTCGCCAACACCGTGCTGTTCGACTACCAGGATGGCATCCGCAAGCTCGCGGGCTCGCTGCCCCTGCAGCGACGGCTGGTGGCCGACGCGCTGCACTACCTGGAGTCGCTGCGACAGGATGCCGGCGGCGATTCCGGTCTGCTCCTCGATCTGGCGCGCGCCTACGTCAAGGTCGGCGACCTGCAGGGAAATCCCTACGGCCCGAACATCGGTGACCTGGACGGCGCGGCGCTCAGCTACGCGCAGGCCCAGAACCTGCTGGACGCGCTGCAGGCACAGCCATCGACGCCGGAGCGCCTGGTCGCGGAGCAGGCCAGGCTGTGGTCGCGGCTGGCCGAACTGCGCCATCAGTCCGGTGCGCTGCAGGAGGCGCGCGGCCTGTTCGAACGCTCGCTGGCGGCATTCGCGACGATGCCGCCGGCCCTGCAGCGGGAGGTCGAGCTGGTGATCGACCGCGCGCAGGTGTTGGACCACTTCGGCGATCTGCTCGGCCGCGAAAGCGGCGCCTCGCTCAACCAGATCCAGGCCTCCCGCGCGGCCCACGCCGAGGCCAGGGCGCTGCGCGAAGCGGCGCTGGCCGCGCAGCCGGATCATGCCGGGCTGCGCTTCGGGCTGTATCAAAGCGAGCTGCGCGAGGGCGAGTACTGGATCGGGCAGAACGACATGCAACGCGCCGAGGCCGGACTGCTGCAGGCGCTCGCAACGGTCTCGGCGCTGGTCGATGCCGATCCGCAGGACAGTTTCTATCGCTACGAGCAGGCGCTGGTGCACTCGCGCCTGGTGCCCGTGCGCGAGGCCATGGGTCGACTGGAGGCGTCGATCGAATCGGCCATGGGCGCGTTGGCGACCACCGAAGCCATGCTGGCGCGGGACCCGGACAACGACTCGTTGCGCCAGGCGGTTTCGGCCAGCAGCGGCTGGGCGGCGAGGCAGCTGCTCAAGGCCGGTCGCAGCCAGGACGCGATGCCGGTGGTGGCTCGCCAGATCGAGATCAACCGGCTCTGGCTGGCCGCGGCACCCGGCAATCCCGAAGCGCGCTTCGCGCTCTCGCTCTCGCATCGGCGCCGCGGGGAACTGCTGGAAGCCCAGCACGACTTCCACGGCGCCGTCGCCAGCCATCGTGAGGCCCTTGAACTGCAGGCGTCCATGATCGCGCTGTCGCCGGATTTCGCGCTCGGCCACGCCCTGTCCCGGATGCATATCGGTCGCAACCTGGCGGCCGCCGGCGACATGGCGCAGGCGCGCAGGTCGCTGGCGGAAGCGACCGATGCGCTCCAGCGCCTGGTGGCCGAGAACCCGGAAGCCGCCCGCTACCGCGAGTTCCTGGCCGAAGCCCTGGCTGAACGCGCGAAGGCCAGCTGGCGTTCCCCGGCCGACCCGGCGCAGGCCGCGCAGGCGGCACGATCCGCGATCGCGATCTGGGATGCCTTCGAACGCGATGGCCTGCTCCCGGTCGCGTCGGCCGCGCATCGGGATGCCCTGAAGGCCCGGTTGCTGCAGTAGCGCCCCGGTCGGCGCGGGCCGGGCGGGGGCCCGCCTCGGTCGCAGCCGGCCACCGCCGCGGTTTCGATCCACGATGAGCCGTTTGGCCGCCGTTGCGTGCGTGGAGGGGTAAGGACGCATTCGGCGTCGACACCCGTTGGGAATCGGTCATGCGCGCGCTCATCCTTGCCCTGCTCCCGCTGGGCCTGCTGGCCCATCCCAACCTCGCCCCGGCGCAGGAACTGGCAGCCGGCGGCGGTCACACCTGCGCGACCCTCGCCGATGGCAGCGTGATGTGCTGGGGCTGGGACGAGCAGGGACAGCTCGGCGACAGCGCACAGAACTACAGCCGCCCGAACCCGGCCCTGGCGGATGGCCTTGCCGGCGCCGTCGCCGTCGACGCGGGTTACCAGCACACCTGCGCCGTGGCCGCGGCTGGCGTGGTCAACTGCTGGGGCTACAACCGCTGGGGCCAGATCGGCGGCGGCAACGGCAACGGTGCCATCACCGGCGTCACCGTGATCGGCATCGGTCCGGCCACCGCCGTCGGCACCGGCGGCAACCATTCGTGTGCCGTGCTGGCCGACGGCAGCGTCTGGTGCTGGGGACATGGCTACCATGGCCAGCTCGGGACCGGCACGTTCATCGAATCCAATGTCGCGCTGCAGGTGGCGGGGGTCAGCGGCGCCAGCGCGATCGCGCTCGGCGATTACCACGCCTGCGCGATCGTCGGCAGCGGCAGAGTCAAGTGCTGGGGCCGCAACCTCGACGGCCAGCTCGGCGACGGCGGCAGCGACCCGGATCCCGGCGTAGCGACCGCCGTCGACGTGCTCGGCATCGACGACGCCATCGCCATCAGCGCTGGATCCAGTCACACCTGCGTCCTGCGCTCCGACCAGACCGTGGCCTGCTGGGGCGGGGGCGCGCGTGGCGCATTGGGCAATGGTGTGGCCGAGAACAGCCCGGTACCGGTCAGTGTCGCCGGCATCGACGATGCCATCGACCTGGTCGCCGGCGACCTGCACACCTGCGCCCTGCACGAGGGCGGCACGATGAGCTGCTGGGGCTACAACTACTTTGGTACCGTCGGCGACGGCAGTAATCGCAACGATCGCCTGCTGCCGCAGGCGGTCGTCGGGCTCAGCGGCGTCTCCGCCATCGCCGCCGGCGCCGAACACACCTGCGCGCGCACCTCGCAAAGCCCGATCAACGTGATGTGCTGGGGCCACGGGACCTTCGGCCAGCTCGGCGATGGCCGGATCGGCGGCGCGCACGAAACCCCAAGCCCGGTCTTCGTGAGTGGGGGCCCATTCGACGTGGTGTTCGGCGGGAGTCCAGGCAGTTTCGAATAACCAGCCTCGCGGGCGTTACGGGGCCATCGTGGCGCGGCCGTGACCGGCGCGGGAGACTCCTTCGAGGGGGGCCGCGGGCCAGCCGCGCTGCTCGCCACCGCGAGCCTTCCGAGCACGCCGTCGGCGTTCTGTCGACGCGGAGACGACAGGCGAGGGAGGTGGAAGGACCTCGACATCCATCCCGCTCGCGGCCGATCCTGGTGT
Organism: Lysobacteraceae bacterium; assembly: GCA_024710865.1. GTDB lineage: Bacteria > Pseudomonadota > Gammaproteobacteria > Xanthomonadales > Xanthomonadaceae > JANJTY01. The sequence continues at coordinate 5,068 of JANJTY010000019.1, forward strand.
GGCGCGTCGCCTTTCACGGCGCTGCGCGCAGCGGGGGCTGGGGAGCTTGGGCGGCAGTGCGCTCAACTGCAGCGACTCCATGGTGTCCGCCCATGGCTGGTGCTTTGTCCTGCACGTACCTCGCAGACGTCGCGCCGCCGATTCGTGCCCGAGGCACGGCGCAGGGAGGAGGCGCGGCGGGGCTGCGGCGACGGCGGGCAGAGCGGTATCCGGTATGAAGACCGGGCGAGTTGGGTCAGATACCTGCAGGACAGGACGCCAGGAGCGCGTGCGTCGGGATCTCGGTCATGCCCGCAGCAGGAAGGCGGACGTCCAGGTCCGACGTCTGCGTTGCGCCCGCACGCCGAGTGCTATTCTGGGCGCGCAGCTCCGATCTCGGGCGAAGCTGCACCCAGCAGTCGACGACAGGTGATCAAACCTGTCCAGGCCCGCAGGGTCCCGCAGGGGGGCGACGGGGCGTGCCGGTTGCGATGAGATCCGGCTCGGCGGCGGCGCGGCCAGGGCTGGTTCCTGTCGACCTGGGGTTCTCGATTGGGGTGTGCTGCGGAGGTGCCTATGTTCTTGCGTTGGTTCGCCGGCGTGCTGCTCGCCGCTGCGTCTCTGAATGCCGCAGCCGAGATCGGCACGATCGATCAGGTCCCGGCCGCGACCCTGCTGTTTCCGCATTTCGAGGTCGATACGTCCTCGCCCGATGGCGTCACCACGGTCCTCACGCTGCAGAATGCCAGCGCCTCGGCGGCGATGGCGAACGTGACGCTCTGGACCGATTTCGGCCTGCCCACGGCGCAGTTCAACGTCTACCTCACCGGCTACGATGCCGAAACCGTTGATCTTGGCCTGGTCTTCCGACGGGTGTTGCCGATCACGGCCGGCGATGGCCAGGACAATTTCGACACGATCTCGCCGCAGGGGCCGTTCTCCCAGGACATCAACTTCCCCTTCTGCGGCGACTTGCAGACCCTTTATCAGGGCGGCAGCCATATCAGCCGCAGCATCGTGCAGGCGCACACCGGGCAACTGTCGCAGGAAGACTTCGGCGTGCTCTGCGGTTCGCGCAACCTGGGCGACGGCGTCGCGCGCGGCTATGTAACCGTCGATTCGACGAATCGTTGCACCACCTTGACCCCGGCGGATGCGGGTTACTTCGCCAACAGTGGCGGCGTGGCCGACAACCGCAACATCCTGCTGGGCGACTACGTGATCGTCGACCCGGGCAATGATCGCGTGTTCGCCGAAACCGCGGTGCATATCGAGGCCGACGCCTCGAATCCACTGACGCAGCCTGGGCCTAACAAGCAGACCTTCTACGCGCGTTTCGTCGGTTTCGGCGCGATCGACAATCGCGAGCCCCTGCCTACCGCCTGGGCCGGACGCTATGCCGCCGACCGCACCGATGTCGACTACTGGCGGGATCCCGGCGCGGCCACCGCCCCCTTCGCCTGCGGCGGTGCGCCGGCAGGACTGCCCAGCGGCCAGCGCCGCGTCTCGGTGTTCGGGGCGGATGGCGGCCTCACCGGGCTGCCCAGTGGCGATCTGTTTCCGTTCGTGCAGGGCACGACGCCGGGGGATGGCGCCCTTGGCCTGAATCAACCGCTGGGCTGGCTGTTCGTCAACCTCAACCTGAGCAGCCCGGTCGGTCCCCTGGGTTCGATCCGCCAGTCCTGGCTGAGCTTCCGCCAGGTGCCGCGCTCGGCTCCGCCCGGGTTCGGACCGTCCTACTACGTGCCGGGCGTGCAGCTCGGCAATGCCGCCTTTCTCGACGATCCGGTCGCTCCCTAGGAGCCGATGCCATGAAGAAGTCCATTCTCCTGCTCGGCCTCGCCGCGGGTCTCGCCCTGTCGTCCGCCCAGGCCAGGATCAATGCACTCGACGCCGTCCCTGCCGCGACCCTGCTGCTGCCGCATTTCGAGGTCGATCCGTCCAGTCCCAGCGGCATCCGCACCGTGTTCACGGTGGGCAACACCTCACCCGGAAGCACCCTGGCGCATGTGACACTCTGGACTGACCGGGGCGTTCCGACCCTGACCTTCGACGTGCGCATCGATGGCTTCGGCGTTGTTGAGGTCGATCTTCACGCGCTGTTCGCCAACGGCGTCTTTCCGCAGACCACGGCGGGCAGTTTCGCCAGTTGCGTCGGGCAGCTGCCACCCGCGAATCTGACCGCCGGACAGATCACCGGTCTGCGCAATGCGCACACCGGACTTGCGTCCAGCGTGCTGGGCAATCTGTGCGGCGGCATGAACCACGGCGATGGCATCGCCCGTGGCTACGCCACGATCGACGTGGTCAACGCGTGCACCACCCTGCGTCCGGGCCAGGCTGGCTATTTCGTGCTGGGTGGCAATGGCATCGCGCGCAACAGCAACCAGCTGTGGGGCGAACACTCCACCTATGCGCCGGACGCGGGCTTCGTGCATGGCGACACCCTGGTCCACATCGAAGCCAGCGCCGCCAATCCGGCCACCGACGGTGCCGGGGGCGACTACACCTTCTACGGCCGACTCGTCGGCGGCACCGGTGCGGACAATCGCGAGGCCTTGCCGCAGCACTGGGTTGCGCGCTTCGCCAGCGGCGGCATCATCGACCAGACCTTCGCCACGGTGTGGCGCGATCCGGGTGTGGTGACGCCCTTCTTCTGCGCCACGCCGCCTGCGGGTCTGACCAGTGGTCAGATTGTCGCCTTCAACCAGCAGGAGCAGCCAGAATCCAATCTGGCGATTTCTCCCGTGCCGCTGGCGTCGCAGCGCAACGACCTGGGACCGCGGGTGCCCTTCGACGCTGGATTCATCCAGTACGACCTCAGGATCACCGGCGGCGATGCCTTCTTCGGAGGCCGAAATCAGGGCCACATCAGCCAGGTCTTTCGCTCTCGGTACGGCGGCAGCGCCGGCCAGGCCAGCGCCTGGCCGCTGTACCCGATCACCGAGGACTTTCCTTCGAACTTCAGCATGGTCGCGTGTTCCGACGGGATCGACAACGATGGCGACGGCCTGATCGACTTTCCCGACGACCCCGGC
>JANJTY010000021.1 GCA_024710865.1 Lysobacteraceae bacterium
CGCCGGCGTGCCAGCGCCCGCAGCAGTCGACCAGCGCGCGCGGCAGGCCGCAGGGACAAGCCGATACATTCGTCATGCGATGACCCGCGATCCTGAAGGCGCGTGGACCGGGACGGGGAGACCTCGAGCCTCCCCGTCCCGAGGCATCACTCGAAGTCGTTGCTGAACACCGCCTCGGTCATCACCTGGAAGCCCAGGGCGCCGTTGCTGGCCTCGCGTTCGCCGGCCGCGTTGTGGGCGGTGACCTGCCAGCTGTAGTCGCCGGCGATCAGCAGTTCGGACTGTTCGGGCGTCAGTGCGAGACTGGTGCCGCCGATACCCGCGACGACGAGCACCTCGCCGCCTTCGCCCTCGATGCGAAGCGTGTAGCTGACGGCGCGATCCGATGCGGTCCATTCGAAGCCAGCGGGCCGGCCGGGCAGGATGAAGCCGCTGCCGTCCGCCGGCGCAGCCAGGGTGAAATCGCCAGGGGTCGGATCCGGCTCGATGGTGAACGCGAACGGCGCGTTGGCGGCAACGGTCTCGCCGTCCACGTTCACGGCGATGACCCGCCAGCTGTACTCGCCCGGCGTCAGCTGGGCCTGCTCGCCGGCCGAGAGCGCGTAGCTGGTGCCTTCGATCCCGCCCAGGGTCAGCAGGTCGCCATTGCCATCGGCGATGACCAGGGTGTAGGTGTCGGCGCCGGTGGACGCGGTCCAGGCGAAGCCGGGCACGCTCGGCAACGTGATGACCGCGCCATCGCCCGGCGCATCCAGCGCGAAGCCGCCGGGCGGCACCAGTTCGGGCAGCACGGTGAACTGGAAGGGCGCGTTGCCGGCGATGGTCTGGCCGTTGGCATTGATCGCCGAGACCTGCCACAGGTAATCGCCCTCGACCAGCAGATCGCGCTCGGCCGGCTCCAGGTCGTAGGAGCTGGAGAGGATGTTCTCGACCACCAGCACGTCGCCGCCGGCATTCGAGATCGTCAGCCGGTAGTCGACGGCGCCGTCGGCCGCCTCCCAGGCGAAGGACTCGGGCACGGTCGGCAGGCGGGTGGAGGTTCCATCCGCCGGGGTGACCAGGTCGAAGGGACTCGGGGCCGGAGCGAACGCCATGGTGAGTCCGTAGGCCTGGGTCGCGGAGGTCGTGGCGGTGCCCGACCAGCGCACCAGATGCAGGAAGTAGTCGAGCCCGCCCTGCAGCGGTAGGTCCGCCACGCGACTGGCCGATCCATCTCCGCTTTCGTCGTCGCAGGCGATCTGGGCTCCCGCACCGGGCGCGCCGGCATAGATCGCGATCACCGTATCCAGCACACCGGTTCCGGTGGTGCTGGCCGAGCTGTCCACCGTCATCAGCCCGTCCACCTCCGGCGTGTAGCGGTACCAGACGCCGTTGGTGCCCGAGCGCGGGAACTGGAAGGTGCAATCGCCCATGGTCTGGATCTGCGGATCGGTCGCCTCGATGCCCGCGTACCGAACCCCTGGCGTGGTGTCGTTGAACGGCGGCACCATCAACCTCGCGTTCGCCAGCCAGTCGTGTGGCGGCGCGAGGTTGCAGCCGAGCGGCTCGGCCGTGCGGATGTCCGAATACGGCGTGAGGGGCGACCCGGCGGCAAAGGCCCGCACCCGGTACTCGTACACATCGCACGCCAGCGGCGAGCCATCGGTGTGGGCCAGGCCCGGTGCGGCGACCGCGGCGATCTGGGCGAAGGAACCGGAAAACCGCGGTTTGCGCTCGATGCGGTACTCGTCTGCTCCCGTCACCGCCGTCCAGGACAGCTCGACCGAATCCGTCGCGCCCGTGGCGCTCAGGAGCGGCGGCCCGAGATCGACCGTCACCTGCACCCGCAAGTTGGCGTCCCAGCTCAGCGGCACGCTGCTCCAGCGCGTGGCGTAGACGTGGTAGGTCGCCCCCGCCAGCATGGTGAAGCCGGTGATCCGCGACAGGAAGTTGGAGCCGGAGATGTCGTCGTTGCAGGCCACCTGCGTCAGCGCGCCGGGGGTCCCCGTGTAGATGGCGAGCACGGTGTCGTTGAAGTTGGTGTCGGTGCCCGGCGGCGGGATCAGGCTGGAACCGTCCGTGCTGATCGTCACCGAGATGTTCTCGCTCGGCGTGAACCGGTACCACACGCTGTTCGAACCGGGATTGGCGCCGCTGAATCGGCAGCTCGGCGCGGGATCGTCCGGACTGACGGTCGCGTAGCGGATCGTGCCGATGTTCTCGAGCAGGCTCGCCACCACCAGGGTCGCGTTGGCGAACAGGTCGTTGGCTGGCGCGCAGGGGTTGGCAGCGACCGTCTCGGAGTAGTCCGAGTAGTCGTCCAGCACGTTCGAGTGCGCCCGCACCCGGTAGCGGAAACCGGCGCAGGCGAAGCCTTCGTCCTGGTACGAGACGCTGTCGGCCGGCAGGCTGGCGATCTCGACGAAGGCGCCGCCGTCGGCGGAACGCTCGACGCGGTAGCCGGTTTCGCTCGCTGCATTGTCCTGCCACTGCAGCAGAACCGACGAGGCCGACTGCACCGACGCGCTGAGCCCGCTGGGCGCCGCCGGGCAGTCGCGCGCGGTGGCTTCGGCCGGATCGGAGAACAGGGAAAGGGTGTCGTCGACGCTGTTGCGCGCCCGCACCCGGTAGCGATTGAGCCCGCAGGCCGGCGCCATGTCGGCGTGGGCGGTCGCGTCCTGCGCGACGGTGGCGATGGTTGCCCAGCTGCCGCTGCCGACGGCTCTCTGCAGCTCGTAGCTGTCCTCGCCGGCGACATCGCCCCAGCTCAGATCGATCTGGTCCGGTGCGACCGCGATCGCGGTCAGGCCGGCCGGCGTCGGCAGTTCGACGCCCAGCTCGTTGAAGGCCTGGATGGCGTTGACGCGGGGATAGGAGACGCCGGTGCGGTAGTCGACCACGGTATCGGCGGTGTTCTCCAGCAGATCCTCCAGCTCGGTGGGCGAAAGATCGGGCGCGCGCGACAACAGGGCAGCCGCGATGCCGGCCGCCATCGGCGTCGCCATCGAGGTGCCGCAGATGGTGTCCATCGCGGTCGGGCTGCCGACCCACTCGGCCGTGATCGTGCAGCCCGGGGCCAGCATGTCGACCAGTTCGCCAGCGCCCTGCGTGGCCGTGGCGTTGGAGAAACAGGTCACCTTGTCGGGCTGGCCGTTCTCGGTGCAGACGGAGAAGGTCGCGCTGAACACGGCGTCGCTGACCGAGCCGACGCCGATCGCTCCCGTGACGCAGCCCGGCGAACTCACCGCGGAGGTCGATCCATCGTTGCCGGTGGCCACGAAGTTGGCGATGCCGAGCGCATTGAGCTGGGCAAAGGCCGCCGCGTAGGCCGTGTTGTCGGCATCGCAGCTCGCCTGGTCGGGGTAGTTGCCGCCGCCCAGGCTCATGTTGACCACGCGCGTCTGCCAGGTCGCATGGTTGGCGACGATGGCATTGAGCGCATTGAGGATGTTGGTGTCGGAGGTATCGCCGGTGGTGAACACCTTGAGCGCGATGATGTCGGCATCCGGCGCGGTGCCGAGCGCGCCGCTGATGATGCCGGAGACGTGCGTGCCGTGGCCGTTCTGGTCCACCGCGCTGCCGGGCCCGGAGGATCCTGCCGGACAATCGCCCTCGGTGAGGAAGGAGGCCTCGGCGAACAGCGAATCCTGCAGGTTGACGTGCGTGCCGTTGATGCCGCTGTCGAGCACGGCCACGCGGATGCCCTGGCCGCCAAAGCCCGCAGCGATGACCTCATCGGCGTGGGTCAGCGCATGCGCCTCCAGGTCCTGGGTGGACTTTTCCCGGTCCAGGTTGATGGCGCGGACGCCGCCCGTCGCGATCAGCTGGTCGACGGTGTCGCGGTCGGCCTCCAGCGCGAGCAGGGGCAGGTGCGAGGGTTGGGCCAGCACGCGGTAACCCTGCGGGCGCAGCCCCTGCAGCACCGCGGACTGCGCCGCAGCGGCCGCGCCCTGCATCTCCGCGGGCGAGCGCCCGACAGGCGCTTCCAGGGTCAGGACGACCCGAGCGGGACCGCCCTTCAGCGCGCTCCAGACATCTTCGCTCACGTGCGCCCGGGATGGCGCCTGCGCCATGGCAGAGCCCAGCCCGACACTGCAGAGCAGCAGCATGGGCGCCCAGAGACGGCGCCAGGATTCGCTTCGCATGATTTTCCCCTCTATGACTTCGGATCGACACGTGT
>JANJTY010000028.1 GCA_024710865.1 Lysobacteraceae bacterium
TCCCCGCGCGCCCCGGCATGACCGACGGTGAAGCTGGCCCGCCAGGCCTCGCCGCCGGAGTCTTCGGGCTGCTCCCACTGCAGGTCGAACTGGGGCGCCTGCGGGCCGCGGCGGGTGATCAGGTTGACCACGCCCCCGATCGCGTCGCTGCCGTAGATCGCCGAGGCGCCATCGCGCAGCACTTCGATGCGGTCGATCGCGGCCAGCGGTACGCCAGTCAGGCTGGCGGCCGCACCGCCGTCGGCACCAGCGAAACCGGGCAGGCGATGGCCGTCCAGCAGGGTGAGCGTGTACTTGCTACCGAGCCCGCGCAGTCGCGGCAGGGAGACGTTCGGCGTATCCGAGTTGGGAATGTCGGCCAGGCTGCCGAAGCTGTTCCAGGGCAGGTCGCGCAGCGCGTCGGCGATGCTGGGTGCGCCGGCGCGCAACAGGTCCTCGCGCTCGATCGTCGAGACCGGCAGCGGCCCCTCCAGCGCGATGCGTCGGATGCGCGTTCCGGTGACAACGATCTGATCCAGCCTCACCGCTTCGGTACCGTCCTCCGCTAACGGGCGGTCCGGGCCGTCCTCCGCGCCCTGCGAAAGCGCGGGTAGCAGCCACAGCAGCATGAGCATCCGGTTCATCGGGCGGGCTCCGTCGAGTCAGGCGTCGTGATGGGGGCGGGATGCGGCGTGGCCGGGAGGCTCGTCAGCCCAAGCAGCAGCACCGTGCTCCAGGCATGCCGGGTCGACTCGATCGCGATCGAGACCAGCTCGCGCTCGGGATGCGGGTTGGGAACGCGCAGCGCATGCAGGACCGGAATGCTCATGTGCGGCGGCGCCCCGATCGCACCATCGGGACGGTAGGCAAGCGAACTGTAGGCCACGCGCTGCTGGTGCATGCGGTGCTGGGCGTCGTCGTAGAACCAGGGTTCCAGATCCCGACCGAGCTTGATCTCCTGTCGGGTCCGGGTTCCATCGCGGTAAACCAGTTCGACGATGCCGTACGCGTCCTGCATGGGATCGAGCAGGCGCGAGGCCCCCAACAGCAGCAGTTCGAGCGCGGCCGGGTGCGGATCCGGCAGCGCGATTCCCTCGACCCGCGACCCGGCCTCAAGGCTCGGCGCCTGATCCGGTGCGTACCGCGCCAGCACCGCACAGCTGACGTGGAAGCCTACGTCGACGAGCCGGTGTCGGCCCGGAGGTAGGACCCGGTCCAGCTGCAGTTGGCCGAACAGATGGCGCTGGGATTCACCCAGCGGCAGATTGCAGTAGGGCCGCAGATCGACTTCCCCGCGCTCTGCTGCCGGAAGCCTGGAAGCGGCCGGCTGCAGCACCGGTCGGCCGGAAGGCGGCCCGGGATCGGCGGCGCGCAGGGCGGCGCGCAGGGCCAGCGGTTGTGCGGGTGCAATCGGATCGCGTCCTTGTACGAAGCGCGGCGCGAGCAGCTGGACCAGCTGCCGAAGTTCGTCCACGCTGCGGCCATCCGGTGTCGCGCCGAAGCGCCACAGACGCCGCTCCGTGTCGCGCACGATGGCATGTTGCCCGCCGGGATCCAGCACCGCATCGACGAATCGCGTCTCCGCTCCCGGCGCGGGGATGCCGGGGCTCAGCCAGTCGAGCTCCGGGAGTCCGAACCACTGCAGGCCAAGCTCGGACAGCACCAGCAGCCGTTGCCCGTCCTCGCTGGCGACGAGCGTGCGCCCCTGGCCCGGCAGGTCCAGGGGCAGCGTACGCACGGCGGTCTCGCCCAAACGGAAGAGCTGGACCTCACCGGGATTCGGCAAGAGCGCGACAAGCGCGCGCCCATGCTCCAGCGACTGCAGCGACGCGGCCCAGGAAGGGGCAACCCAGCGCTGCAGGCTGCGCCCGCTGGCTGCGTCGAATGCATGGATGCGATAGCCATCGGCACCCCCCCGCCCCGTCGAGACCCACAGCACGCGCCCGTCCCGACCCATTTCCATGCCGCGGATCGGGCTCGATGCCTCACGCTCGGACAGTCGTCGCGGTTCCCAGCGCACGGCAAGGCGTTCTCCATCGAACAGCACCAACTGGTCGAAGCGTGCCGCCATCACCGCCGATCCATCGGCGGCCAGGCGCAGCTGCCAGCTGGGGTGATCGAGCCGGTTCGAGCCGAGCACCACGCCGGTCGCGGTATCGACGATGTGGAGCTGCAGCCAGCTGCGCTCGCCGGAATAGGCGTTCGTGGCGACCAGCGCGCGGCGGCCGTCATCGGACGGCAGCAGGGCGCTGGGCGTACCCGCCAGCTTCAGCGGCGGCCACGCCGCCTCGCCGCTCCGGCCATCGCGCGCATGCAGCTCGGAGCCAACCGCCGCCAGCACGGTCCTGCCATCCGGCAGGGCCAGGGCCTGACTGATGGATTGCGGAAAGTCCATCCGTGGTCCGGCGGCGTCGCCGCGCAGGTTTCGAAGCTGGACCGTGCTGCCCGACACATGCACGGCATGTCGTCCGTCGAAGTGCCGCGGCGCGTTCCAGACCGAGCGCGGCGAGGCTTCGGCCTGCAGCGGGCTTTGCGAGCGTCGGCGCCAGACGCGGATCTCGCCATCGCTGGCGCCCGACGCGAACAGCCCCAGCGGCAAGACCGCGGAGGTGGCAAGTCCCTTCTGCATCCCCGGATGCGAGGGAATGCTCTCGACGTGGTGCGCCCCGCCGTCTCCGGGCTGGATGGTCCAGAAGCGCCCGCCGCCCGTGTCCGAGCTGTACAGGCTGCGGCTGGCAGGATCCAGTTCAAGGCTGGCTCCGGCCAAGGCGCCGGATTCGTCGGCAAGCCGCAGCGGTGGCATCACGGGCTCGCCGCTGCGTGTGTCCCAGAGCTGGACCACGCCATCCTCGTGCACCGCAGCGAGCCACTGTCCGTCGGCGCTGAGGAAGAAGTCGAACAGCGCCCGGGCGGAGCGCGACACCAGCCAGCGCGCGCTCCCATCCTCCACATCGAACACGCCGACCCGGCCATCCTCGAACCCCAGCGCCAGGCGCGTGCCGCCGTCCATGAAATGCCAGGCTCGCATCGCTGCGCCGCGCTCGGGCTGGTACGACCAAATCGTCTGCATGGTAGTCGCGTCCACCAGCTCCGCGGCGACCGGTGTCCCGCGCTCCTCGACCAACGTGGCCCGGTACGCGAAATGACGACCGCCGGGAGCCATCATGGCCATGCCCGGCAGGATGCGCTCGGGACCCAGTACCGCCCAATCGGAAACCCGCACCAGCCGTCCGCGCGGCGCACCGCCAGCCTCGGCATCGTGCAGCACGATCACCGCGTGCGAGGCGTCGGGGCTGAAGTGCCGCTTGAAGATTCCCGGAAAGCGGTCCGCCGGTGGCTCGACCAGATCCCCGCTAGCGATATCCACCAGGTAGTTCTGGTAGCCGCGCTTGACCGGAAATTCGTAGTTGACGACCTGGGAGATGAGGAAGCGAGGATCGCTGGAGGCGACGAGACTGGTCCCATGGCCGCCCAATACGACGCGCTTCTTCCAGCGCAGCGCGCCGTCGCGAAGCCCGTACAGCTGAGCCGTTCCGCTGCTGCCCGTGAGTGCTGCGAGCCATTCTCCGCGGGGATCCACAAGCACCTGCTGCACGAAGCTTCCGGAACCGATCACGTCCACCAGGTGTGGGGCGCGCTCCAGCGCCGTTCCGATACGGACGCGGGTCAGGGCACTGGCCGCGGCCACGCCCGCGGACTCCTGTTCGGCCAGGTTCGCGACCAGTTCCGGCAGGGCTTCGAGGCTTGCGCCGCGGTTCATGCGCGCCGCGGCCTGGTCCGAGCGCTGCTGCCAGAGCGAGACGCGCAGTTCGGATGCCGCCGATTCCGCCCGCAGCCACTGCAATCCCGAGATCAGCGTGCCAAGGCCGAGCGCCAGCACCGTCGCCAGCGCCAGCGCCGCGACGCGCGGCTCCCGCCGCACCCAGCGCAGCCCGCGCTGCCAGTGGCTCAGCGGTCGCGCCGAGACCGGATGTCCTTCGAGGTAGCGCCCGAGGTCGTCAGCCAGGGCCCGGGCCGACAGGTAGCGCTCGCCCGGATCGCGCGCGAGGCAGCGCAGGCAGATGGCGTCGAGATCGGGGCTGATGCGCTCGCGCAACGCGCCGGGCGGCTCCAGCGGCGCCTCCAGCACGCGGCGCAGGGTTTCCCGCGCGGTGGGGCCAAGGAACGGAGGACGCCCGCACAGCAGCTCGTAGAGCACCGCACCCAGACCGTAGACGTCGGTCGCGATCCCCAGCCCCTGCGGCTGGCCGCGCGCCTGCTCCGGGGCCATGTAGCTGGGCGTGCCCGACACGTCGCTGGCGGTATCGCTCAGGGTGGCATCGAGCCGCTTGGCGAGTCCGAAGTCGGCCACCATCGGCTCGCCGCTGTGCGCCTCGACCAGGATGTTGGCCGGTTTCAGGTCGAGGTGCAGGATGCCCAGACGGTGCGCATAGTCCACCGCCTCGGCCACCCGCCGCACCAGACGCGCCGCTTCGCGCCCGGGTAGGGGACCCTCGCGCGCCAGGCGCCAATCGAGGCTTTCGCCCTCCACCAGTCCCATGCTGAAGAAATTGAGTTCGGCGTGGCTGCCGAATTCGTACACGGGAACGATGTTGGGGTGGCGCAGGCGCGCGGCCGACTGGGCCTCGGCGCGGAAGCGTTCGATGAAGGCCGGTGCCGCCCAGGGCCCGGCCGCCAGCAGCTTGAGCGCCACATCGCGATCGAGGCTGCGCTGGTGGGCGCGGTAGACCACGCCCATGCCCCCCTGCCCGAGCTGTTCGAGCAGTTCGTAGTCGCCGAAGTCGCGCTGTTCGGGATCGCTCAGGTCCAGTTCCAGCACTTCGAGCGGCAGGAAGGCCAGCGACCGGCCCACCGCCGAGGCGCCGCCGGCCGAGCTGCCGAAGGCGAGCGCGCCCAGCGCCTGGCCGTCGACCGCGCCGAGCGGCGGCAAACCGGCGCGCAAGGTTTCGCGGCTCATCGAAGTTCCAGGGCGCGCGCCAGCGCCTCGCGTTCGGCACGCAGGTCGTCGGCGGTGGACACCGTCTGTTCCAGCTCGGCGTCGGCCAGCTCGCGGAAGCGCTGGCGCAGACGCTTCAGCGCCACCACCACGGCGAGCGGGCGCAGCCCGGTGGCGCGCGCCAGGGCATCGAACTCGCCCGGCAGCGGTTCGCGCGACAGATAAGGCTCCATCGCCTCGAACATGGCCTCGCGCCCGGCCCGCGCGGCCTCTTCGCGCAGACGCGAGAGGGCCGCGGCCAGCACCTGCAGGGCATAGCTGCGCTGGAAGCCGCGTTCGGGCGGCAGCGAAGGATCGGGCTCGGCCTGGTAACGCGCCTCCAGCCATTCCCCGCGCGCCACCGATTCGAACTCGGGCACCGGCACCACATCCCGCGCCTGCCGCCAATCGCTGCCGAGGTAGCGATGCAGGGCATCGAGCAGGAAATCGCGGAAACGCCCGCCCCCGCTGCCGCTCAACGCGCGCGCCTCGTTCTGCACCAGATGCTCGAAAAAGCCGCGGCTGATGTCTTGCGCCACCGCCTCGCTGTGGCCGCAGCCGCGCACGTAGGCGTACACCGGAAACCAGTAGCGAAGACAGAGTTCGATCAGGGCCTGGCGCGCTGTGCCCGGAGCGCCATCCTGCACGCAGGCCACCAGG
>JANJTY010000035.1 GCA_024710865.1 Lysobacteraceae bacterium
CCTCCACCAGCGCGGCGCCCAGCGCTCCAGGGCGGAGACCGTGCAGCAGACGGGCGAGGTCGGCATCCGCGCCGCGCTGCAGCAGACGCGCCGCTGGCGCGCGTACGAAGATGCGCCGCTCGTGGCCGGTTCCGCGCACCCGCAGGGGCAGGACGCCGGCGCCGCACTCCTGCTGCAGGTCCTCCGCGGCGTCGACGAAGCCGGTCTCAAGCGCCGCATGCGCGCTGCCCACGCTGGGGTGGCCTGCGAAGGGGATCTCCCGCTCGGGCGTGAAGATGCGCAGCCGGTAGCTGGCTCCGGCGATTCTGGGTGGCAGCAGGAACGTTGTCTCGACCAGGTTCGTCCAGCGCGCGAACGCCTGCATTCCGGCATCGCTCCAGTGGTGCGCGCCGAGCACGACGCCCAGTGGGTTGCCACCGCCGGGCCGGGGCGTGAACACGTCGAGCTGCAGGAAGCGGGTCGATGACATGCGCCGGATCGAAGTCGTAGGGGGCGCCGACCATAGCGCCGCGGTGCCGCAGGCGGAAGCGCGCCGTGCTGCGCCTTCGGAAGCGATGGGTGCGGAGGCGCGAGGGCAGGCACCGTGCCGGCGGACGCGGACCGTATCCTCCGCCGGCACCGTCCGGCGGGACCTGCGGCAACCGGCTCAGGGACGGATGACGATGTCCGGCGAGTGATTGAGGCTGCCGTCCGACTCGATCACCGCAAAGCGCTTCCCATCGCCGTCGAACACGACAGGGATCGACGCCTGGAACGGCGGGCGACGCACGAAGCGAAGCTCCCAGCCGAAGCGTTCCATCTCGCTCAGGGTGGTCAGCTGGGCATCGTTGAGCTGACGCTTCAGCGCAGCCATCGCTTCCTTGCTGATCTTGCGGCGTTCCTGCTTGAGCATCCTGATTCCCCTGTGTGAAGCCGCTCAATCGTATGCCGACCCGGCTGGCTTTCGGACAGCGCGACACAGAAATTCACAGTCTGTGCGCGGCCAGGCCTGAACGGCTTCGCGCGTGGTGCTCGCTTTCCGCTCGCGAAGCGTGTAGGGTGTGCGCACTGTGTTATGCCGGAGTCACAGTGAATCGTGGCTCGATGCGGTCGGTCTTGTGATCCGCTCCATCGTCGTTCGTCTCGCTCAACGCTCCTTCGTAAAACAGTTCCGCACCGGCCCGTGAGCCGGGGCGGTATTTCCTTGTCCATTGTTTTGAAGGAGTTGCAGATATGTCCGACCGTCAGACCGGCACCGTGAAGTGGTTCAACGACGCCAAGGGCTTCGGTTTCATCACCCCCGAGAGCGGCGAAGACCTCTTCGTCCATTTCCGCGCCATCCAGGGCACCGGCTTCAAGTCGCTGCAGGAAGGCCAGAAGGTCAGCTTCACCGTGGTGCGCGGCCCGAAGGGCCTGCAGGCCGACGCCGTCCAGGCGATCTGAGCCACACCCGGGGGCCATAGCCAGGAAGTAGCGCCCACGCGGCGTTCCCACTGAGGCAGGCCTGAGCCGCAAGGCTCGTTCCCCGCGCCGGGCGGATCGCATCCGCCCGGCGTTTTCGTTTCCGAAGGAGACAGCGATGATCAAGATCAGCGTGCGCGGCCTGCCGCGCAGCATGGACGAGAAGACCCTGGGCGAGCTGTTCGCCGCGCACGGTCGCGTGCACGGCCTGCGCATGGCCAAGGATCTTTTCAGCGGCGAGTGCAAGGGTTGTGCCGAGCTGCAGATGGAAGGCCACGAAGCGCGCGCCGCGATCGCGGCTCTGAACGGTTCCACCCAGGGCGGCGACATGATTCGCGTCGGCCTGCACGAGGAAAAGCGCGGCCGCCGCCGTTGAGGCGAGGTCTCCGGGGCCTTCCTGCTAGCGTCCGCCGCGCAGGAAGGACCCGAAGTTGAGATACCACGCGCTGGCCCCCGTGTCGGCGTGGCCGTAGGCCAGGAACACCGGTCCGATCGGCGTTTGTACCCCCATGAACAGGCTGCCGGCCAGGATCAGTGAATCCAGGTCGACCGCATCGCGGCTGAACCACGCGCCGCCGGACTCTAGGCTGGCGCCGACATACACCGGCACGCTGAACAGGCGCGAGGCATCGCCGAAGCGGCGGTAGTAGATCGCCCGTAGCAGGGCGGTGTGGTCGCCGAACACCTCGCGTTCGCCGTAGCCGGACAGGTTGGCGAAACCGCCCAGGGTCTGCTCGGCATGCAGGGCGCTGGGCTGCTCCCAGCTGGTGTGCGCGCGCAATCCCAGCAGCCAGCGGCTGGCGCCCCGCGAGAGCGCCTTGTCCCAGTGCAGTGAGAGCGTTTGGCCATCGCCGTCGCTGCCGAACGCCGGCAGGTACAGGTTGGTGGTGGCGTCGAAACGGCTGCCCCGGCTGGGGAAGCCGGCGCTGTCGAGGGTGTCGCGCGTCAGGCTCAAGCGGGCCAGTCCGTAGTGACCGCCGACCCTGCCCGGGAACACCACCGGGTCGCCCAGACGCAGGCGTGCGCTGTCGCGTCCGCGCTCGATTCCAGCGCCGAGCTGCCAGATGTTCGAAGGATTCCAGCCCAGCTCGATTCCGCCCGAGAACCGCGAGAGGCGGTACTCGGCGATGCGCGCATCGCCCAGCGCGATGGGCTGCTCGAATGCGCGGTAGTCGAGGTAGGGCAGCACGTGGAACTGGCCGACCCGGCCCCAGGGCTGGTGGAACTCGGTGCGCAGGCCGGCGTTCTCGCCCAGCGACAGGCGCGAGCGCCATTCGCCGCCGAGGCTGTTGAGGCCGGTCATCGTGGCCTCGGCGGTAAGTTGGTAGCTGCTGCGGCCGTTGAAATCGTCCGACAGGCGCAGACCGAACGTGATGTAGTTGGGCCCCCAGCCCTTGTCCACCGGCAGCACCTGCAGTCCGGTCTCGCCGTCGCGCTCGACCAGGCGCCAGTCGATCCGCTCGTAGGTGCCGTAGCCGAAGGCCTCGCCGATGTCGCGCTCGAGCCGGTCGATGTCCAGACGCTGTCCTTCCGCGCTGGCCAGTTGGTTCTCGACGAAGCCCGCGGTGGCGCTGCGCGACTTGACCACGTCGAGGAAGGCGACCAGCGGTGGGTCGAAGTCGCGCCGCCGGTGGCGCGACTGCCAGCGCGCCCACTCCGCCTGTGTGACCGAGAAGCGGCGAATGGCCTCGATCCGGGCCTCGGCCGCGGCTTCGCCGTGCGGCACGCCCGCGATCGCGCGGTCGAACTGGGCGCTGCCGAAGTCGAGCACAGGCCGGATCAGCACGTCCTGCGGGCCCAGCGTGGCGAGCGAAGCCTCGGTGCGGCCCTGCATGAGCACGCTGATCATCTGCAGGGTGATGGCGATGGGGGAGTTCAGTTCCGCCTCGGGCAGCAGCGGTTCTCCCACGTCGACCACGATCAGGGCCTCGGCGCCCATGTCGCGCACGACCTGCACCGGGACGTTGTCCATGATG
>JANJTY010000061.1 GCA_024710865.1 Lysobacteraceae bacterium
GATGCGTCCGGCGAAACTGGGGGTCTGGCGGTAGAGCTGGCCCACGATCACGCGATGCACGCGCTCCGGGCCGTCGCCGCCCCAGGCCTCGAGCCGGAAGTTGGCGATATTGACCCGCACGTGACGTTCGCCCGGCGCGACGCGCAGCCAGCGTCGGCGCTCGAGGTTGGCGCGCAGCTGATCGATGCGGTCGGACGCGCGGCGGTTGAGCTGGGCCAGGGTGAGCGCGCCGACCACGCCGTCCGGCTCCAGGTTGGCGCGGCGCTGGAAGGCGCGCACCGCCTCCTCCAGCGCGGGGTCGAACGCGTCGGCCGGCTCGAAGGTTCCGGTCTCGATGAGGCCGGACAGGGCCAGTCGCTGGCGCAGCTGGTCGACGCGCGGACCCGCGTCGCCCACACGCAGGGTCGGGCCGGGCTCGACGCCGCTCCAGCCGCCGCGCCGGGCGTAGTCGCGGAAGCGCGCGAGCGCGTCCTGCAGCGCCCGGTACTCGGCATCCTGTGGCGCGAGCGAATCCAGCGACGCCGCCAGTGCACCGGCGGCAAGCGCGTTCCGCAGCGCGGCCGCGGCATCGAGGCGGGGACGCGGCAGGTTCCAGTCCGGCTCGACCGCGGCCGGATCGATGCGTCCGCCGTAGAGATCGTCGGCGTAGGCGAGCCAGGCGTCGGTGGCGAGCAGTTCGCTGCGCCAGTCGCACCCGGGCAGCGCGTCCAATGCACCGGCGTGGTAGTCATCCGGCCGCAGGCCATGGTCGAAGGCACGCGCGATGGCGCCGCGCAGGGCGGTCAGGCGGTCCTCACACCCCGGACCGCTCCACACGGGCCGAAAGTCGCGCGCGCGGTAAAGGGCCCTCAGCGCGTCGGGTTCGCGCAGCGCATCCGGCAGCCCGCCGCCGTCCTCCAGCACTGCGCGCAGATCCGCGTGCGCACTGGCGAAGGCCGTCGCGACGCAGGCGCTGGAGAGCACTCCGGCGAGCAGGCGTCGGACGCAGTACCGCCGCCTCATTCGCCCGTCGAAGCCGCCGCCGGGTTCGCCGTGCCCACGGTCGTACGGCTGAGGTGGGGTTCGGGTGTGGTGGCCGTCGCGAGCGTCGGTGCGCCGTCCTCGCGACGGGCGCAGGACAGGAAGGGCGAAGCCTCAAGCCAATCGCGGTCGGGGTAGTAGGCGAACAGCAGCTGGCCCTCGCGCAGCGCGTCGATTACCTGCCTTGCCACGTCGCGCCGCAGCGCCGGGCAACCGAAGCTCCGCCCCAACCTGCCCTGCTGACGTGCCAGTTCCGGGTCGACGTAGTCGGCACCGTGCATCACGATAGCGCGCTCGCGGGCACGGTCGTTGATGCCCGGCTCGAGCCCATCGAGCCGCAGCGAATAACCGTTCGCGCCGTCGTAGGTTTCCGCGGTGCGGAACAGGCCGAGACTGGACTGGTGGCTTCCTTCGAGGTTGGAGAAGGACTCCGCCCGGTCCTCGCCGCTGCCGCGACCATGCGCAACGTGCTCCACGAACAGCAGGCGCGGGCGCGGTTCGAGTTCGAACACCCAAAGGCGCGGCTCGGTCGACGGCAGCGAGTAATCGATCACCGCAAGCCGCTCGCCTGACCGCGCATCGTCCGACGAGGCGGCGCAGGCGCGCGCGCGCAGGGCCTGCTGAAGCGCGTCGATCGGCGCATCGGGTGCCAGCGCGCGCAGGCTGGGCAGCAGCGCCTCGCGTGCCGCGGCCTGCGAGAGCAACGAGAGCCAGATCAGGACGAAGAGGGACAGCCATGTGCCGGGTCGCATGGGGCCAGCATACACAAGCCATCCGCGCGGGGACGCGGCACAGGACACGCAACCGGCCCTCACCCGTGGCTGGCAGCGGGCTCGATCCCCGCGCGCAACGGCATGACCGCCGAAGTCCCCAGAAACGAAAAAGGCCCGCCGAAGCGAGCCCAAGTCGTTGGTTTCCTTGGCGTCCCCACGGGGATTCGAACCCCGGTCGCTACCGTGAAAGGGTAATGTCCTAGGCCTCTAGACGATGGGGACGTAGGAAACCTGAAACCTGGTGGAGCCAGCCGGGATCGAACCGGCGACCTCTACAATGCCATTGTAGCGCTCTCCCAGCTGAGCTATGGCCCCACATGCTGGAAAGCCGCGCATTCTAGGAACGCGCGGCGGAGTCGTCAAGCATTATTCTCAGCAGCATCGGTCCTGCGCTCGAAGTCGTCCGCGCACGGCAGCAGGGTGAAGGGCGAATGCCCCTGCTCGCCGAGGTACTCCAGCCACTTGTCCAGGAAGGCGTTCATGCGCAGGCGGTGGTTCAGCAGGAGCTTGGGATCGGGATGCAGGCCGAGCACGTCCTGCCAGCGCCGGCCGATGTAGCAGTGCGTGGCCTCGGCCAGGCGGGCGTCGTGGTAGACGCGGACGAAGGCGGATGGATCGCGCTGCCCGGTGACCGGATCGCGCAGTCCGTAGGTCAGGCGCAGCTCGTCGGTGTAGGCGTGGCGTTCGAGCAGCTCCACGCTAAGGTCCAGGCCGTCGCCGATGCTGGAGAGGTAGCAGCCTGGCGCGCGCTCGCGCAGCTGCAGCACGCGCTGCAGGCGCAGGTAGTTCTCCGCGTACAGGCCCATCAGCCACGCGAAGCGGTTGGGGCGGAGACGGGCGACGGGCGCGAGGACGGCGGTCATGGCCGGATGCTAGCACGCAGCTTTGGCATCACCCGCGCGCCGCGCGCGATCTGTGCGCGCGCTCGCAGGCCCTAGTACAGGTGGCGCTCGATGCCCAGCGCCGTCAGCACCTTGCTGGCGATTTCCTCGATCGAGGTGTGCGTGGTGCTCAACACCGGAATGTTCTCTTCGCGGAACAGCGCCTCGGCGATCTGGATCTCGCGCCGGCATTGTTCGAGCTGGGCGTAACGGCTGTTCGGGCGCCGCGCCTGGCGCACCTGCTGCAAGCGTTCGGGCGCGATGGTCAGGCCGAACAGCTTCTTCCTGTGCGCGCGCAGCCGGCGCGGCAGTTCGCGCCCTTCGAGGTCGTCGTCGGTGAGCGGATAGTTCGCCGCGCGAATGCCGTAGTGCAGCGCCATGTAGAGACAGGTCGGGGTCTTGCCCGAGCGCGACACGCCGACGAGGATGACGTCGGCGTCCTCGTAGCTCAGGTCGACGCCGTCGTCGTGCGAGAGCGCGTAGTTGGTGGCGTTGATGCGGTGTTCGTACTGCTCGAAGTCGATCAGGCCGTGGGCATGGCCCACGCGCGGCTGGCGCGACATGCCCAGCTCCTGCTCCAGCGGCGCGATGAACGGGGCGAACACGTCGAGCATCAAAGCCCCGCTCTCGGCCAGGATCGCCGACAGCTTCGGATCGACCACCGTGTTGACCACGATCGGTCGGCAGCCCAGGCGTTCGCCCTGGGCGCGGATGCGCGCCGCCGCCTGCCGCGCCTTCTCTTCGGTATCGACGAAGGACAGGCGCGCCGTGTCGATGCGGATGTCGCCGAACTGGGTCAGCAGGCTGTGCCCGATGGTCTCGGCGGTGATGCCGGTGCCGTCGGACACATAGAACACGAC
>JANJTY010000084.1 GCA_024710865.1 Lysobacteraceae bacterium
CACCAAGGCTACCGACGAGATCTCCAACCTGATCGGCCGCGTTCAGTCCGAGGTCGATCGCGCGGTGGCGCGCATGCAGCAGGCGAACAAGCGGGCGGGGACGACGCGCGATGGTGTCGTCGCCTCCACTGGCCGGCTCGACGCCGCGAGCGCCAACACGGCGCAGGTGACCGAATCGGTGCGCAGCATCGCGCTCGCCGTCCGCGAGCAGGACGTAGCGGTCCTTGAGGTCGCTCAGCGTATGGAACAGATTGCCCAGATGACGCAGGAAAACACCCTGGCGGCGGGCTCTGCAGCCGAGACCGCGAGACAGCTGGACGGTCTGGCGGGCAAGCTGCACGAGGCGGTGAGCCGGTTCAAGGTCTGACTGGGTAAACGCAAGCGGCTAGCAGCCGGCGATCCATCCTTCCAGCGGGTCCATCCCGGCGGGTAGGCCGAACAGCGGCGGGCCCGCGCGCGCTGCGGCGGCTGCCTGCATCAGGGCGAGTGCGGCATCGAGCAGATCGCCGCTGGCGTCATCGATCAAGGCTTCGCGCTGTGTCCTTGTCGCATGCAGGCCGCCGGCATCGTCATTGCCGGCAACGCCTGCTGGTCGAGAACTCAGCGCATCGACGATGCCCTCCCGTGCCGCGCGCCGCTCCGCGGTCTGCTTGCGGCGCTCGTCGCTCTTGTACGACGCAGTGGTGGTGCGCCGGGCGAGCAGTCCGGGGTAGGCCTCGATGGCCACGCGCTGTGGGTCGCCGTCATGCAGGCCGGGCAGATGTACGCCTGCGGCGAGCAGGCGGGCTGCGCCTTCCAGGAACATCAGCCCCACCGGTGGGTTGACCAGCTTGAGTGGGCTGTGGGAACGCGCAGGCAGGTCTGTGGCACGGTGGGCGTAGCGCTGGCCGACGGGGCGTGACTCGCGGTAAGCGTCCAGTGCGGCGCGAAAGCCTGGCTTGCCGAGGTCTGCACAGTGGCGTACCAGTGCCGGCCAGCCCTGCGGCCAGCCGAGGTCGATTACGGCTTCGCGTGGCAGGCCGAAGGGAAAGTCGAAGGCGCCCAGCCAGGGACCAGGGCGCGCCAGCACGGCTTCGAAGGAGGGCCAGTCCTCGCACCATTCGAAATGGTCGAGCGTCACACGCGCACCGGCCAGGTGGCCGTGGGCGACAGTGATCGGCTTGGCCCGGCGGGGCGCGGAGGTGAAGTCGACGCCGAGCAGCCTGAGCGCAGGTAGTGTCACGGGCAGTTTCCTGTTGAGTGTGCAGACCGGTCGGCCGGGTTGAAGCCATGGCTATGGCTGACGCAAGGGGCCGGACCGGCTCAGCGGCGCCCGCCGAAGATGCGCGCCGCGGTGTGCACGGTGTTGAAATGTACCGTCACCGTGTCCTCGATCGGCTGCGCATAGCCGCCTGCCATCGCCACCGCAACCGGCACGCCGGCTGCCCGGCAGGTGCCGAGTACGCGTTCGTCACGGGTCTTCAGCCCGTCGATGCTGAGCGCCAGGCGGCCCAGGCGGTCGCCTGCGTAGGGGTCGGCGCCGGCGAGGTAGATCACCAGTTCGGGGCGCGCGTGGTTGAACACGGTGTCGAGCGCATCGTCGAGCGCGGCGAGGTAGTCCTCGTCGCCGGTGTCGTCGGCCAGTTCGATATCGAGGTCGCTCGCCTGCTTGCGGAAAGGGAAGTTCTTCGCGCCATGCAGGCTGCAAGTGAAGATCTCGGGTGAGTCGGCGAGGATGGTGGCTGTGCCGTCGCCCTGATGAACGTCGCAGTCGACGATGGCGACGCGGCGGACGCGGCCTTCGGCGCGCATCGCCAGTGCGGCGATGGCGGCGTCGTTGAACACGCAGAAGCCCGAGCCAAAGTCGCGGTGTGCGTGGTGGGTGCCGCCGGCCAGGTTGGCGGCGCAGGCGCTGCCGCCCTCGCCATCGAGCGCACTGCGGCAAGCAGCGAGCGTGGCCCCGGCCGAGCGGCGCGAGCGCTCGACCATCGCGGCAGTCCACGGAAAGCCGATGCGCCGCACCTCGACCGCGTCCAGCGTGCCGGCCGCAACCCTCGCCAGGTAGCCGGCGTCGTGGGCGCGCAGGATCTCGATGTCGCTCGCCGCGGCGGGCACGCGGAAGTCGTCTTCGGCAAAAAAACCGCTGTCGCGCAGGCGTTGGCGCAGCAGTGCGTATTTCTCCATCGGAAAGCGGTGCCCGTCGGGCAAGGGCAGGACGAAATGATCCGCGTAGTAGAGCTTCAAGATGACTGGCGTCCGGCTGAAGGGTTCAGATCTCGAGTGCGCGCACCTTCACCTTCTTTCCCTTGAGCTTGCCGGCCGACAGGCGACGGACCGCCTCGCCTGCGAT
This sequence comes from Lysobacteraceae bacterium, assembly GCA_024710865.1. GTDB lineage: Bacteria > Pseudomonadota > Gammaproteobacteria > Xanthomonadales > Xanthomonadaceae > JANJTY01. Next base: position 2,330 of record JANJTY010000084.1, read on the forward strand.
CGTGCGCTCGACGGCGACATAGGTCGTCTGGTCGGTGACGGTGATCTTGCCCACCTGCTCGCGGCTGAAGCCAGCCTCGCCGGTGAGCGCGCCGAGCACGTCGGCGGGGCGGATCTTATCCTTACGTCCGCCCAGGATCAGTAGCGTCACCATCGGCGCCGGCACGGGCAGGCTTCCGTCCTCGGGCAGCTCGTCAAGCGCGTGCCACTCGGGTTCGAAGCCCATGGCCTGTGCAATGCCTGAGATGCGGCGCTTGTCCGCGCTGCTGCACAGGCTCAGCGCCCAGCCGTCCTCGTCGCCGCGGCCGGTGCGGCCGATACGGTGGATGTGGATCTCGGGGTCGGGGGTAACATCGACGTTGATCACCGCTTCGAGCTGGGCAATGTCCAGCCCGCGTGCGGCGACGTCGGTGGCGACCAGCACCGAGCAACTCCGGTTGGCGAACTGGATCAGCACCTGATCGCGCTCGCGCTGCTCGAGTTCGCCGTTCAGGGCCAGGGCGGCGAAGCCTTGGGCGCGCAGCAGATCGACCAACTCGCGGCATTGCTGTCGCGTGTTGCAGAAAGCCAGCGCACTGGCGGGGCGGTAGTGGCGCAGCAGGCGGGCGACCGCCTGCAGGCGCGCCGGATGCTCGATCTCGTAGAAGCGTTGGCGGATCTTGTTGCCCGCATGCTGCTCGAGCAGTTTCACCTCCTGTGGAGTGCGCAGGAAGCGTGCGGCCAGGGTGGCGATGCCTTCGGGGTAGGTGGCGGAGAACAACAGAGTCTGCCGTGCCGAGGGGCAGCGGCTGGCGATGAAGGCGATGTCGTCGTGGAAGCCCATGTCCAGCATGCGGTCGGCCTCGTCCAGCACCAGGGTGCTGAGCTCGTCAAGCACGAGGCTGCCGCGTTGAAGGTGGTCCATGATTCGTCCGGGCGTGCCGACAACAACATGGGCGCCGTGCTCCAGGCTGTCGCGCTGGGGCCGCATCGGCGTGCCGCCGCACAGCGGCAACACCTTTATGTTGGCTTCGAAGCGCGCCAGGCGGCGGATCTCCTGCGTGACCTGGTCGGCCAGCTCGCGCGTCGGGCACAGTACCATGGCCTGCACGGCGAGCTTGCGCACGTCCAGCCGGGCCAGCAGCGG
>JANJTY010000162.1 GCA_024710865.1 Lysobacteraceae bacterium
CGACATGGGCGACGTGGAAGGTGCCCGCGCGATGCTGGAAGAGGTCATGACCGAGGGCAACGCAGGCCAGCGTTCCGAGGCCAAGCGCCTGCTCGACGAGATTCGTTGACGCAGCGCAGCACGAACTGAGGCATGATGCAGGGCCGGCCCAGCGCCGGCCCTGCTGCGTTCCGGACCCACCCCCACGCGCGATGCGCTACGCCCTCGGCATCGAATACGACGGCACCGACTTCCTCGGCTGGCAACGTCTTTCGCACGGCGCCTCGCTGCAGGCCGCGGTGGAGCGCGCGCTGTCGAAGGTGGCCGACCATCCGGTCGAGGCCACCTGCTCGGGCCGCACCGACGCCGGCGTCCACGCCCTCTGCCAGGTGGTGCATTTCGACTCCGACGCGCCGCGCGATCCGCGCGCCTGGGTGCTGGGGGTGAACTCGAACCTGCCGCGCGCGATCCGCGTGCTGTGGGGCCAGCCGGTGCGGGAGGATTTCCACGCCCGCTACACGGCGCGCGCGCGTCGCTACCGCTACACGATTCTCAATCGCGCAGTGCAGCCGGCGCTGGACCGCTTCCGCGCCACCTGGGAGCGGGTGCCGCTGGACGCGGGGCGCATGCACCGCGCTGCGCAGGCCCTTCTGGGCGAGCACGATTTCTCCGCTTTCCGCACCGTGCACTGCCAGGCCCCGCACGCGCGCCGCGACCTGCAGGCGATCGAGGTGCGGCGCGAGGGCGAGCGCGTGGTAATGCAGGTGCAGGCCAATGCCTTCCTGCACCACATGGTGCGCAACCTCATGGGCAGCCTGATTCCGATCGGACGTGGCGAGCGGTCCGAGGCCTGGATGGCCGATCTGTTGGCCGGGCGCGACCGCGCCGTTGCCGGCCCAACGGCACCGCCGGAAGGGCTGTTGTTCCTCGGCGCCCTGTATCCGGGCGAATGGGGCCTGCCGCCCGAGGTGACCCTGTGAGCCGCACCCGCATCAAGTTCTGCGGCCTGACCCGCGCCGAGGACATCGATGCCGCGGTGGCACTGGGCGTGGACGCCATCGGCCTGATCTTCGCCGCGCGCAGTCCGCGCCGGCTCGATCTCGATGCCGCCGTGGCCCTGCGCCTGCGCGTGCCGCCCTTCGTGGCCGTGGTAGCCCTGGTGATGGACGAGGAGCTCACGCGGGTTCGCGCGATACTCGAGCGGGTGAGGCCCGACCTGATCCAGTTCCACGGCGCTGAGCCCGAGACCGACTGCCGCGGCTTCGGGCATCGCTACCTCAAGGCGGTGCCGATGGGCGAGGGCAGCGAGGCCGAGGCCTTCATGGCGCGCTACCCGTCGGCCGCGGGCTTCGTGCTTGACAGCCACGCCCTGGGCCAGCCCGGCGGCAGCGGCCACGGCTTCGACTGGTCGCGCTGGCCGGCGCGCAGCGGACGCTCGCTGCTGCTCGCCGGTGGGCTCGGCCCGCACAACGTCGGCGAGGCGGTACGCCGGCTGCGCCCCTACGCCGTGGACGTGTCCAGCGGCATCGAATCCGCGCCCGGCATCAAGGATGCCGCGCGCATGCAGCAGTTCATCGACGAGGTACGCCGTGCAGACAGCCAGCCAGACTGAGGATTTCAGCGCCTTTCCCGACGCGCGCGGCCATTTCGGCCGCTACGGCGGGCGCTTCGTGTCGGAAACCCTGATCGAACCGCTGCGCGAACTGGAGGCGGCCTACGAGCGCTACAGCCGTGATCCGGAGTTCCTCGCCGAGCTGCAGTCGGACCTGCGCCACTACGTCGGCCGGCCCAGCCCGATCTACCACGCCGAGCGCCTCTCGGCCAAGGTCGGCGGCGCGCAGATCCTGCTCAAGCGCGAGGACCTGAACCACACCGGCGCGCACAAGATCAACAACACCGTCGGCCAGGCCATGCTCGCCAGGCGCATGGGCAAGACCCGCATCATCGCCGAGACCGGCGCCGGCCAGCACGGCGTGGCCAGCGCCACCGTGGCGGCGCGCCTGGGCCTGGAGTGCGTGGTCTACATGGGCGCCACCGACGTCGAGCGCCAGGCGCCCAACGTGTTCCGCATGAAGCTGCTCGGTGCCACCGTGGTGCCGGTCACCTCGGGCAGCAAGACCCTGAAGGACGCGCTGAACGAGGCCATGCGCGACTGGGTCACCAATGTGCGCGACACCTTCTACATCATCGGCACCGTGGCCGGACCGCATCCGTATCCGAAGCTGGTGCGCGACTTCAACGCCGTGGTCGGGCGCGAGGCGCGCGGCCAGATGCTGGCCGAGTACGGCCGCCTGCCGGACGCGCTGGTGGCCTGCGTCGGCGGCGGCAGCAACGCCATCGGCCTGTTCCATCCCTTCCTCGCCGATACCGGCGTGCGCATCGTCGGCGCCGAAGCCGCCGGCGACGGCATCGAAACCGGCCGCCACGCCTGCTCGCTCGGCGCTGGCCGTCCCGGCGTGCTGCACGGCAACCGCACCTACGTCATCTGCGACGACGACGGCCAGATCACCGAAACCCACTCGATCTCCGCCGGCCTCGACTACCCCGGCGTCGGCCCCGAGCACGCCTGGCTGAAGGACATCGGTCGCGCCGAATACGTCGGCATCACCGACCGCGAGGCGATGGAGGCCTTCCACCTGCTCGCCCGCAGTGAAGGCATCCTCGCCGCACTGGAGAGCAGCCACGCCATCGCCCAGGCCATCAAGCTCGCGCGCGAGTACCCGAAGGATGCCCTGATCCTGGTCAACCTCTCCGGCCGCGGCGACAAGGACATCTTCACGATCGCGAAGCGGGAGGGGATCGCGCTGTGAAGCCGGGATTCGGGATTCGGGATTCGGGATTCGCTAAAAGCGCGCGGCCCGACCCTTGCGCTGCCGATGCGGATGCCAGGCGAGCCAGCTCCCAGTCTCGCAGCCGCCACGTCGCCGCCGCCGCCTCGCCGAGCCCCGCGTCCGCCTGACCTAAGCTGCTTTTACGAAGCCCGAATCCC
>JANJTY010000167.1 GCA_024710865.1 Lysobacteraceae bacterium
GCCTTCTCGGGATCGGCCGAGGTGAGCATGTCGGACACGAAGTCGCTGACCGCCTGGGCCTCGGCCGCGCGTGCCTCCGCCTCGCGCCGCGCCTCGGCCTCGCCCAGGGCGAAATCCAGGCTCACCGCGACCGCCGCGAGCAGCGCCAGCAGCACCATGGCGGCGGCCGCGACCAGCACGCGGTGGCGGCGCGCGAAGCGGGTGAACAGATACCAGGGCGTGGGCGGGCGGGCCAGGATCGGCAGGTGCGCGAGCACGCGTTCGATGTCGTCGGCCAGGGCCGCGGCGGAGTCGTAGCGGCGCGCCGGGTCGGCCGCGAGCGCCTTCATCACCACGGTCTCGATGTCGCCGCGCAGGGCCGGATCGGCCTTGCCCAGCGGCTCGGGATCGCTGCGCCGGACCCGGTCCAGGGCCTCGATCAGCGAGCTGCTCGCCAGGTCCGGATAGGGCAGGCTGCCGCTCAGCACCTCGTAGGCGATCACGCCCAGGGCGTAGACGTCGCTGCGCGCGTCGGCCTGCGCCGCGAGGCCGCCGAGCTGCTCGGGACTCATGTAGCCGAGCGTGCCCACGACCTGGCCGGCGCGGGTCATGGCCTGGCCTTCGCGCTCGAAGCGCGCCACGCCGAAGTCGAGGATACGCGGCTGGCCGTGCGCATCCACCAGGATGTTCTGCGGCTTCAGGTCGCGGTGGATCACGCCCTGGCCGTGCGCGTGGTGCACCGCGCGGCAGAGTTCGATCAGCAGGCGCAGACGGGCGCGCAGGTCCGGGCCTGCGCTGCGCACATGGCCCATCAGGTCGGGGCCGCGCACGTACTCCATCGCCAGCCAGGGCAGGCGTCGCCCGCCGATCTCGCTGCTGCCGGCCTCGTAGATGCGCGCGATGCCGGGATGCTCCAGCCGCGCCAGGGCCTCGGCCTCCAGGCGGAAACGGGCCAGTGCCTCGGGATCGTCGCTGGCGCTGCGGATCACCTTCAGCGCCACCTCGCGCTCGGGCTGGTCCTGCCGCGCCAGGTACACCGTGCCCATGCCGCCCTCGCCCAGGGTGCCAAGGATGCGGTAGCGCGCGATGCGTTCGGGCGGCGCCAGCGCCTCGCCCAGGGCCGGGGCCTCGCCGCCCACGGTGGCGGCTTCCAGACCGGCGAGCAGGCGCCGCACGGAGTCGGCCTGCGCCGCATCGCTCGCTGCCATCGCAGCCAGATGCGCCGCGCGCGACTCGGGATCCAGTCGCTGCAGTTCGAGCGCGGCTTGCAGCGCGGGATTCGACATCGCGGCTCCGGCCAGGGGCAAGGCCGCCGATGGTGCCAGATCGAAACCCTGCCGGGGTTGACGCGGGCGGCATACTGGGCGCCTTCGCCCACCCCGGAGCCGGCCATGTCCGTCCTGCTCGCGTTCTGCACCGCACCCGACGAATCCAGCGCGAAGGCCCTGGCCGATGCCCTGCTGGAGCGACGCCTGGCGGCCTGCGTCAGCCGCCTTCCCGGGGTCCGCTCCAGCTACCGCTGGCAGGGCCGGATCGAGCAGGCCGACGAGGTGCTGCTGCTGATCAAGACCACGCGGGAGCGCTTCGCCGAGCTGCGCGAGGCGGTGCAGGCCCTGCATCCCTACGAGGTGCCCGAGCTTCTCGCGCTCGAAGCGCACGACGGTCTGGCCGCCTACCTGGCCTGGGTGCAGGGCGAAACCCGGGTCACGCCGGGCTGAACCCGGCGCCACGCTCCGCCGCCGCCCACGCGCTATCCTGCGCCGCCCGTCGGCGGCGCGAACCCTTTCGCCTTCCCGCGGTCTCTTGCCTTTCGACCGTTCGATTCCGGCCCCGCGCATGACCGTCTCCCTGCTCCGCCGCCTGCTGCCCGTCCTCGCCCTGCTCCTGCCCGCCGCCGCGTCCGCGGTGGATCCGGACGATCTGCTGCCGGTGGAGGAGGCATTCCGCATCGAGGCCCGGGCCGAATCGCGCGAGCGCATCGCCATCGGCATCGACATCGCCGAGGGTTACTACCTCTACCGCCACCGCATGGGCGTGGCCGCCGATCCGGCCGCCTTCGCCGAGCCGGTGCTCGACCTGCCGCCCGGCATCGCCTACACCGACGAGTTCTTCGGCGATGTCGAGACCTACCGCCAACGTCTCGAAGCCACCGTGCGCGGCAGCGCCGCCGCCGGCATCGACACCGTCGAGCTCGAATTGCGCTACCAGGGCTGCGCCGACGTCGGCGTCTGCTACCCGCCGCAGAAGGCGCGCCTGTCCGTCGCGCTGCCGGCCGCGGCGGCGATCACGGGCGCGCTGCCGGGGGCGCCGTCCGGCGGACTCGATGCGCTCGGCTCCGCGCTCGGCTCCGGCGGCCTGTCCGGCCTGCCCGGCGCGGGCCCGGCGGCGGGCGTCGAGGGCCTGCCCCTGCCCGAGGACGAGGCCTTCGGCTTCGAGGCCATCGCCGCCTCCGGCAATGAGATCCTGATGCGCTTCACCCCGGCGCCGGGCTACTACCTCTACCGCGACCGCTCCAGCTTCCGCATCGCCGAGGGCGAGGGCGTGGGCCTGGGCGCACCGCGCTGGCCGCCGGGCCAGACCCACAGCGACGAGCACTTCGGCGAGGTGATCGTCTACTTCGACCAGGTCGAGGTGCCGCTCTCGATCGGCCGCGCCGCCGGCGCGCCGCAGCGCGTGGTGCTGGAGGCCACCTTCCAGGGCTGTCAGACCGATGGCGTCTGCTACCCGCCGATGACGCGGCGGGTGCCGGTCGATCTGCCGCAGGGCACGGCCGATGCGCTGCCTGAGACCGCGCCCACGCCAGCCGCAGGGCTCTCGCTCTGGACCCTGTTCGCGGCGCTCGGCGGCGCCCTGGTCGGCGGCCTGATCCTCAACCTGATGCCCTGCGTGCTGCCG
>JANJTY010000176.1 GCA_024710865.1 Lysobacteraceae bacterium
GGGGGCGGCGGATGCCGCCCCTGGCCCGGCGCCGCGGTCGGCGCGCGGGGCGGACCCCGGTCCGGGCCCGGCCGCTCAGAAGCCCTTGCCGAGCGCCAGGAACAGCCCGGCCTCGGCATCGTCCTGCAGCAGCGGGCTGTCGGCCAGCGCATCCGGCAGGGCGGCGTAGCGCAGGTTGGCGAGCAGGAACCAGCCGGAGCGGAAGCCGCGGTTCAGGCCCAGGCCGGCCTCGGGCACCCAGGCGCTGTCCGCGCGGTAGGCCGCGCCGCCTGCCGTGGTCTCGTCGGCCGCAACGCCGTAGTAGTAGTCGGCCAGGTCGCTGGAGAGCCAGCTGCCCTGCAGGTAGGGGGTCCAGCGCCAGGCGCCGGCCTGCAGCGGCCAGCCGGCGCGCAGGCGCAGCTCGCTGCCCTCGCTCGCGCCCGAGACGTCGTGCCGCGCCTCGGCCCGCAGCTCGATCGCATCGCCGCGCCAGCGCGCGCTGAGCGAGGCATCGACCCCGTCGCTGCGGTCGTCCAGGCGCGCGCGGTCGACGCCCGCGGCGGCCAGACGGGCGGCGTCGAGGTCCTTCGCCTCGAACCCGTCGAGACGGGCGGAGAGCGCGACATCCAGCGACCAGGGGCCACGGTCCAGCAGCTGCAGGCCGAGGTCGAGACCGCGCAGGTAGGCGCGCTCGCCCTCCCAGCCGATGAAGGGGAAGGCCCGCAGCCGCGTGCCTTCGCCGACGTAGGGGCTGTCGCTCGCGACCGTGCCGACGCCGATGCTCCAGGTCGGCGCGGCGGGCTGGGCGGCGGCGCTGCCGGCGGCGAGGGCGCCCAGGGCCAGGGCGAGTCGGGCGGCGGTGGGTTTCATGGTCGGGCTCTGCCGGGAAAAGACCACAGTGGACACCGGCGGCCGTGTACCTGGCGTCGCGGTCGGCCGGCGATGCCTGCATCGCACCGGGCCCGAAGGGTGGTTCCGGGCGCTGCGGGGCGCAGCGGTGACGTTTCGTTACCGCGCCGTGGCCGCACGTTGACCCCGCGCCGCCGGTCGCTGTGTAGGGTGTGCGGCCTTTCCAGCGAGGAGATGCCGCCCGATGCCCGCAGGCCCCGCCCGATCCAGGACTTCGCCCCGTCGTTCGCCGGCCGTGCCGCTGGCCTGCCTGCTGGCGGTCGCCTCCTCCCAGGCCGCGCTGGCCGCCGACCTGCCGCGCTGGCAGGTGGCCGCGGCGACCGCCGGCAGCGGCATCCAGCCGCCCGGCTTTCCAACCGCGGTGACCGGTTTCTCGGCCGAGGAGATCGACCGCGGTGGCCGGCTGAGCCTGCAGCTCGCCCGCAGCGGCGAGGCGGCCACGCTCTGGGTGCAGGATCCGGACCGTACCCTGCGCCCGGTCGCGCGGCTGGGCGCGGGCGGCGCGCTCGGTCCGGGGCGGGCAGGGGACGAGGCGGGCGACACTTTCGGCGTGATCTGGGCCGAGGACTACAGCGCCGTCGCGCCGGTCCAGTACTTCGTGGGCGTGGCCGGCGGCAGCGTGGGCCTGTGGCGGCACGATGGCAGCACCAACCTGGAGATCGCGCGTGCCGGCAGCGACGGCCTGCTCGGCCCCGGGCTGGGGCCGGGCTTCGGCTTCATCGGCAACACCGGCATCGGCAACGCGGCGCTGGGCCGGATGCAGGTCCTGCCCGACAACAGCCTCGCCCTGCGCTCGCGCCTGGACTCGCCCGAGGGCGCGGTCAGTGCGGTGCTGCGCTGGGCGCCCGAAGCCGGCTTCGAGGCCTGCGCCCTGGAGGACAGCGCCGATCCGACCCTCGCCCCCGGGGCCTCGGCCGGCCAGCCGGACCGGTTCACCGGGCTGTCGGGCCTGGCGGCCGGACCGCAGGGCGAACTCTTCGTGTCCGGCTCGGTGCAGCTGCTCGTGCTCTCGCCCACGCGGGTGGGGATCTGGCGCGTGTGCGAGGGCAGTCCCTCGGTGCGCGCGCTGTCGGGCGATCGCGGCGCGTTCGGACCCGGCATCGACGGCGCGCCGCTGGCCGAGTTCATCAGCTTCGCGAGCGAGGCCGTGCCGCTCGGCGGCGAGGCCTTCCTGTTCGCGGCCCGCGCCAGGCTGGACGGCAGCTCCAGCACGTCAGCGCTGATCGACGCGCTGTTCCTGGGCGACGGCGGCGGCAACCGGCCCGTGGCCATCCGCTTCGAGTCTGGCCGCTACGGCCCCGGCATCGGCGACCTGCAGTTCAGCGCCTTCGACCTGGTCGCGGGCGAGGCCTTCGCCGCCCTGCGCGCCGACGTGCGCCCGGCCGGCGGCGGCAGCGATCGCGCCGGCCTCTGGCGCCTGGCGGGCGAGGCGCCGCCCGAGCCGCTCGCCCTGGTCGGCGAGGACGGCGCCCTGGCGCCGGGGCCAGGGCGGCGCTGGACCGGCTTCGAGGCGGCGCGCGCGCTCGCCAACGGCGAGGTGCTGGCGCTGGCCACGACGCAGGCTCTCGTCGACGGCGTCAGCGAGCGCGCGCTGTGGCGCTTCCGGCCCGGCAAGCGGCCGCGCCGCCTGCTCGGTCCGGGCGATGCGGTCGTCTACCGCGATGCCGGCGGAGTCCAGCGCACGGGCGCCGCGGGCGCGCTCGAAGGTCTGCCCCTCGGCAGTTCACTGCGGCAGGACTATGTCGGAGACGAAGGCTGGATCACCGCCGAAGGCGATGTGCTGCTGCGCGGCCGGCTGGCGGGCAGTAATGCGACCATGCTGCTGCAGAGCGAGCGCCCGCTGCTCGACCGCGCGCTGCTGTTCCGTGACGGCTTCGAGCCCTGAGCGCGCTCGGGGTCGCGGTTCGGCGGCGTCAGCCTGCCCCGGCCTGCAGCCGGGCCAGGGCCTCGCGCGCTTCGCGCAGCAGCCGGCTGTGGGCCAGGCCGGGGGCCTCGTCCAGCCGCGGCAGGTGCGCCTGCAGCGCCGTGCGCGCCGCCTCGCGCTCGCCTTCGCGCAGCGCCAGCAGACCGCGCAGCAGGCCGACGCTGGCGTCCCAGTGGCCGGTCGCGCGGCCCTTCTCCAGCAGCGCCGGATCGAGCCCGCGCAGGGTTGCGCGCGCGGCTCCGGCATCGCCCAGCGAGAGCTGCGCGCTGGCCAGCACGAAGCCGACATCCTGCGCCTGCGGATTGGAGGCGCCGACGCCGGCGACGAGCTGCCGGTGCGCCGCCGCCAGCACCGGCGCGGCCTCGGCGCTGCGACCGGACTCGTACAGGGTCCGGCCGACGTTGCCCAGGCTGACCCAGGTCGCGAGGTGGGCCTCGCCGAAGCGGTCGCGGATGCGCGCATGCACGTCGCGCGCGATGGGCAGGGCGCGCTCCCAGTCGCCCTGGCGGAAGGCGATGCCCAGCAGTTCGGTCAGCAGGCTGAGATACCGGCTGTGGTCCTCGCCGAGCTGCGCCAGGATCACCGCGCGCGCCTCCTGCAGCAGGGCCTCGGCGCGCGCATGGTCGCCTTCCAGGCTGAGGCTGCGCGCCACGCCGAGCCGGGCCAGGGCGCGCAAGATGCCGTGTTCGCCGGGTCGGGCCGCGAGGTCCGCCTCGAAGGCCTCGTATTCGCGCACCGCGGCGGCACCCTCGCCGGACAGGCCGAGCGCGGTGATCAGGTCCAGCACCAGGCTGTCGCGCTGCGTGCTGGGCCCAGTGCGAACCGCGTCCTGCGCCGCGATCGCGTGGCGCAGCACGGGCACCGCCTCGGCGAAGCTGCCCTGGGCCAGCAGCAGGGTGCTGCGCGCCGCTTCGGCCAGCCGGCGCCGGTGCAGCTCGTGCGCGCCGCTCGCGGGCGCGTCGAGGCGGGCCAGTTCCTGCCTGGCCTCGTCGAAGCGCGTCATCCGGCTCAGCACCCGTACCCGGATCGCGCGCGCCTCGCGCGCTTCAGGGCTGTCCGCGCCGAGCTCGCGCTCGAAGCTCTGCAGCGCCTGCGCCGCCTCGCGTTCGCTTTCCGGCCACAGGTCCAGGGTATTGAACAGCACCGCCAGGCTGAGCCGCAGACGCGCCTCAGTGATCGGCTGGTCGGCGAAGCGCCGGGCCAGGCGCTCGCGCGCGCCGAGCAGCACGTCCTTCAGCGTGACCTCGGCGCCCTTGCCCAGCACGAGCGGATTGGCGCGGTCGATCAGGTCCTGCTCGAGGAATCCGAGCATGGCGTTGGCGCGGGCCAGCTCGGCTTCGGCCGCGGCGCGCGCGCGCTCGGTCGCGCGCTGCAGCCCGAGGCTCAGGGCCAGTCCGGCGGCCAGCGCCAGCAGCAGCGCGACGAGGAAGGGGCGCCGCGCGCGGCTGCGCGCCAGCGCCTCGCGCACGCGCGCGGCCTCGGCCCGCGCC
>JANJTY010000224.1 GCA_024710865.1 Lysobacteraceae bacterium
CGCGCCGGCGGATCTGCGCGAGCGGGCGCTGGCCGTAGCGGGCGCCCTGCTGGATCTTGCACCCGGCGCACATCGCGGAACCGGTCTTGCGCTGGCCCGTGAGGTGCTGAGCTCGGGGCGGGCGCTGACGAAGTTCTACGCGATCTGCGAGGCCCAGGGCGGCTTCACCGAGCCCGGGGTGGCCCGCTACCGCGCCGACGTTGCGGCGCCGCGGTCCGGGCGGATTCAGGCCATCGACAACCGGCGGCTGGCCAAGGTCGCAAAACTGGCCGGCGCCCCGATCAGCGCCATGGCCGGACTCGCGATCGGCGTGCGAATCGACGACCCCATCGCAGCCGGCGCCCCGCTGTTCCAGGTGCATGCACAGACGAATGGTGAACTGCGTTATGCGCTGGAGTACGTCGCCGCGCACCCGGACATCGTCGCGATTGCGGAAACGTGAGAGGAGCCGCGAGCAGGTCACTCGCCCGGCAAGGTTCGCTGCACGCATCCAGCCGGCGGCTGGTACACCACTGAGGAGGTCGTCATGTTGAACGTCAAGTTGATCGCATCTTCCGCTGCATTGTTCCTGGCGCTGAGCTATGTGCTCTGCGTTGCGTTCGGCCTCGTGGCCCCCGCGGGCTTCCACATGCGGGCGCTGCTGGAGACCGTGCTCCCGGGCTTCGCATGGATCAGCCCCGCGGCATTCTTCCTCGGGCTGGTCGCAAGCCTGCTCTGGGGCCTCTATCTCGGCGGTGGATTCGCCTGGACCCACAACTTGCTGTCGCGGCGCCGGGGTGGCGAGCGCCAGCCATGAGCCGCGTGCTGCTCGCATTCCCTGACTTGCAGACGCTCGGGACGGAGGTGGCAGCCCAGGTGGGCGCGCGTCACGGCGCACTGGCCTGGCGTCGTTTCCCCGACGGCGAGTCATTGGTCACGCTGGACACCGAACTGGCGAACGCCGACGTGCTTCTGCTCGCTGCGCTGCGAGACCCCGACCGTGCGGCGCTGGCGTTGCGCTTTGCCGCCGAGACTGCGCGCGAGTTCGGTGCCCGATCGGTCGGTCTGATCGCACCCTACCTGCCTTATATGCGCCAGGACACGCGCTTTCATCCGGGCGAGGCAGTCAGCGCCCCGCTGTTTGCCCGCTTTCTGGAGCAAAGCGTGGACTGGTTGGTGACGGTCGACCCCCATCTGCACCGTAATCCCACTCTGGATCGATTGTTCTCGATCCCCACCCGCAACGTGGCCGCGGCACCCGCGATGGCGGAGTGGGTGCGCCAGCACGTGCCCGCTGCAGTGCTGATAGGTCCCGACAGCGAAAGCGCCCAATGGGTCGCCGACATCGCGGCCCGTGCCGACCTGCCGTACCAGGTGCTGACGAAGGTCCGCCATGGCGACCGCGACGTCAGCGTCAGCCTGCCGGATGCCGGCGCGGCGCGCGGTCGCCGCCCGGTCGTGGTGGACGACATCGTGTCCTCCGGACATACGATGATCGAAACCCTGCGGCACCTGTCAGGCCTCGGATTGGCACCGGCGATCTGCCTCGTGACGCACGCGGTGTTCTCCGACGAGACCCATGGCCAGTTGCTCGCCGCAGGCGCGCAGCGGGTCGTCAGCACCGACACGATTCCGCACCCGACGAATGCCCTCTCGGTGGCCCCATCATTGGCCCTGGCCTGCCACGCGCTGCTGGCCGATCTGGCTGTGCGCGAGGCCTGGCAGGGTGCAATCGCCGCGACCGGTCCAACCTATCACTCCTGAACCTGAGAGCCCCGATGGACGACCTGATCTGTGCTGGCAGCGCCTTGAGCGCGATCGATCACCACCGCATCCAGCAGCTTTCGACTTTGTATGCACGCAGCGACCCGGACTTCGCGCGATGGGCCGCCGGTTATGGCGTGATCAGGCACACGCCGCTCACCCAACTCCGCGTGCGGGCCATGCTCGACGAACTCGTCGCGACCGGCGTGCTGCCGGACACGGCGACGGGCTATGGTCGACTGCGGGCCGCCGACCGAATCGCCAGCGCCGGCATGTGGCTGGTGGCGCACATGACCTATGCACGGCGCGTGCGGCTGGACGGACGGGCGCTGGATGCCGAGGACTTCAAGCCGCAACCTGAGGGCCATACCGGCGGGGCCCTGAACATGGTCCCGGCCTACGCCGGCTACCTCGCGATGAATGCGCTCGACGGCGTCACCCGCGCGTGGATGATGGGCCAGGGTCATTGCGTCGCGGCGATCGACGCGCTCAACGTGATCGTCGACAACATGACGCCCGCTCACGCGGAACGCTATGGTCTCGATGACGAGCGTCTGTCGCGCTTCGTCAGCGACTTCTATTCCTTCGAACTCACCTCCGATGGCCAGCCGGCGTCCCCCCTCGGGTCGCACGTCAACGCTCACACCGCCGGCGGTCTGCTGGAAGGCGGCTACCTGGGCTTCGCCGAACTGCAGTACGTTCACGCCCCGCTGCCTGGAGAGCGACTGGTCGCCTTCCTAAGCGATGGGGCCTTCGAGGAA
>JANJTY010000161.1 GCA_024710865.1 Lysobacteraceae bacterium
AACCTCCCATCAGCAAGCCCAGCAACAGCGCGATCAACAACGCACGCATCGCCCCTCCTCCCCGCAATCGAGATCCCCGCGAACGCGCCAAAGGACCACCGCGGCACACAGCTTCAGGCCCACCGGCAACAGGGCATATACCGCGGCGAGGCCCGCCAGGGCGGCGGGGTCGCGTGACCCCGGCATGTAGCCCAGGCCATCGAGCAGCGGCAGCGCAAGTCCGGCGGCCAGCGCGAGGTTGGCCTTGGCACCGAAATTCCACCAGCCGAACCAGGCCCCCGCACGCGGCTCGGCGGGGCCGTCGCGGGCGAGCAGGTCGGCGAGGATCGCCGGGGGCAGAGACAGATCGGCCCCCAGCGCGATCCCCGACAGCACGCAGATGCATGCGAAGGCGATCACGTCACCCGCCCCCAGCGTTGCAGCCCAGACGAACACCGCCACCGCAAGCAGCATTGCCAGCAGCCACGCCTCAAGCTTGCCCAGGGCCTGCGATACGGCCACCCACAGCGGCATGCTGGCCGCCCCGGCGGCGAAGTAGAGCACCAGGAAGAGGCCCGCCTGAGCTTCGGCCTGCAGCACGTCGGCGATGAAGAACAGCACCGAGGACGCCGGAATGGCGGCAGCGATGCCATTCACCGCGAACACCCCCAGCAGGCATGCAAAGGGCCGGTGACGCAGGGCGCCGCGCAACGCCACCCGCAGCGACGCCCGGCTGTCGCGGGCCGCCACGCCCACAGGGGCGAAGACCAGCGTGCAGGCCGCGGCCAACGCCAGCAACACGGGGAAACTCCAGCCCAGCATTCCCAGGGCGACGATTTCGTTGCCGCCCAGCACACTGGGCAAACCTGCGGCGAGCACCACCCCGGCCAGCGCGAAGCCCTCGCGGCTGGCCACGAGGCGCATGCGCCCGGCCGAAGTATCGGCAAGCTCCGCCCCCCACGCGTGGTAATTGATGCTCGCAATCGAGTAGCCCAGGGTCACGATCACGACCAGCAGCGCGAGCCAGCCCGCACCGGCGTCGGCCGGCGGCGCCAGCAGGCCGACGAGGCCGAACGCCAGCAACGGGAGGGCCGCCACGATCCACGCGCGGCGCGCCGCGAAGCGGTCGCTGGCCCAGCCGATCAGCGGATCGGACAGCGCATCGAGCACGCGCACCCCAAGGAGCACGCCCCCCACCACCGCGAGTGGCAGGCCCAGTCCATCTGCGTACAGCTTGGGCACATGGACGTAGATCGGCAGCGCCGCAAAGGCCAGTGGCAGACCGAGGACCCCATAAGCGAGCGCGGTGCCGCGATCAACCTTCATCACTGCTCCCAAGCAGACGCGTGCGCAGCGCCGGTTCGCGGGTGCGCTCGTCAAGCCAGATCCCGAAGAAGGCCTGCACGAAGCGTTCGTCGCGCACTTCGGCGGTGAGCGCGCCGCGATGATAGAAGGCCGCGCCTCGACCCGGCTGCGCAACGCCGACAATCACATCGCCCGCCTCCACAGCGGGAAAGGCGCGCTGCAAGGCGCCCTCCCAGCGCGCCAGCTGGGCGGGCTCGGCATACCCCAGGCGCGCCATCTCCTGCAGGCTCGCGCTGACCAGGCGCTCCGACGAAATTGGGCGTCGGTACTCGATGCGCAGCGCAAAGGGGCGCACGGCGGCCCAGGGTGCGCCCCCCTCGGTCCACAGGCTCGCCTGATACAACTCGAAGCCCAGCCAGCGCATGGTGCCGCTTCCGATCGGGGCCCAGGTGCCGTCGCTCCCGGCAGGCCAGCCGGGGCGCTCAGTGGCCTGCGCGGAGGCAATCGCGACGACCGCGAGCAGCGCGGCAGCGGCAGCGCGGGCACGCTCACGCATGCGCGAGGCGGAAATGGTGAACATCGATGTCACCTGCAACGAAGCCGGCCTGGCAGTAGGCCAGGTAGAAGCGCCACATGCGCTGGAAGCGCTCGTCGAAACCCTGCGCACGGACCCCGGCGCGGCTCCCGATGAAACGGTCCTCCCAGCGCGCCAGCGTGCGCGCGTAGTCGAGACCGAAGTCGAAGCGCTCGTTGACGACCATTCCTGCGGCAGAGGCCTCGGCCCCGACGCGCTCCGGCGTCGGCAGCATGCCGCCGGGGAAGATGTAGCGCTGGATGAAATCGGTGCCGCGACGATAACGCGGAAAGAGGCCCTCATCGATCGAGATGGCCTGCAGCATGCACTGGCCGCCCGGTTTGAGGCGTGCCGACAGGCTACGGAAGTACGCGGGCCAGAAACGCTCGCCCACCGCCTCGATCATTTCGATGGAGACGACGTGGTCGTATTGCCCCAGCACGTCGCGGTAGTCGCACAGGGCGAAGCTCGCACGGTCCGCATAGCCGCCGCGCTCGGCACGCGCCTGCGCGAAGGCCAGCTGGGCGGGCGAGAGCGTGATGCCGAACACGCGGCAACCGAACTCCTGCGCCGCCACCTCGGCGAAGCCGCCCCAGCCGCAGCCGACTTCCAGGATGAGTTGCCCCGGACGCACATCCAGCCGCTCGAGGATGCGACGGTACTTGCGCCGCTGCGCATCTTCCAGCGCCTCGTCCGGGTGGTCGAAGACCGCCGCCGAGTAGCTCATCGTCTCATCGAGCCACAGCCGGTAAAAGTCGTTGCCCAGGTCGTAATGCGCCTCGATGTTGCGTCGCGCGCCGCTGCGGGTATTGGGCCGCAGCAGGTGCCACAGACGGTAGCCGGCCAGTTGCAGCAAGCGGCCATACACCGAGCGGCCGAGGCATTCGCGGTTGCGCGCCAGAAGCGTCAGCAGCGCGGCAGGATCCTCGGAGTCCCATTGCCCGGCCATGTAAGTTTCGCCCAGGCCGATGTCGCCACGGGCCAGTACGGCCTCGAAGATCGCTAGATCGCGCACGCGCCAGTGTGCCGCCAGCGGCCCCGCGCCCAGGCGCAGCGCATCCCCCGACGGCAATTCCAGCAGCAGTGCGCCGCCCGTCAAGGATTCGAGCAGGCTGACCGCCAGGCGTGCCGCGCGGGGCAGCCGGGCAGCACTCGCCGCCCGTGCGGGAGCGAGGGTCGATTCGACAGGATTCATCGCGTTGTTTCCTCCAGCGGGGGCAGGGGTTTGCGGAAAAAGC
>JANJTY010000275.1 GCA_024710865.1 Lysobacteraceae bacterium
CTGGCCGCGGCGCCGCTTGCCGCCGCGGATTTCACCGTCACGCGGCTGGACGACCCGGCGCCGGATGGCTGCCTGCCCGGCGACTGTTCCCTGCGCGAGGCCCTGATCGCGGCCAATGGACTGGCCGGGCCGGACCTGATCCTGCTCGGCGCCGGCCTGCATCAGGTCAGCCGCACGGGCGAACCCCCGCCCGAAGCGCCGGTCAGCTCGGGCCCGCTGCTGACGCACGAAGACGTGGAGATCCGCGGTCTGGGGCCGGACCAGACCCAGGTCCAGGGTAGCCTGGGACTGAGCGTGCTGTTCGGCGCGCTCGATCCGGAAAGCGGCGCGCCGCTGCTGCATCTGTCCGACCTCCGAATCCAGAACTTCCAGTCGCTGGGCGATTTCCTGCCGTCGGCGGTGCTGGCCTACCTGGCCCAGCTGCGCCTGACCCGGGTCGACATGGTCGGCAACTCGGGGCCGCTCGCCGGCGCCGTGATGGCCTTCGCCAGCAGCCTGGACGTGAGCGAATCGCGCTTCATCGACAACACCGCGATCAGCCCCAATGCCGAGCCGCGCGGCGGCGCGATGCTGGTGTTCGGCGGCTCGACCTCGATACGCGACAGCCATTTCGAGGGCAACCGCACCGAGGGCGGCGGCGGCGCGATCGTGTTTCCGGACGTCACGCCGATCCCGCTCGGTGATGTCGTGCTGACCGGCAACAGCTTTATCGACAATGCCGCGGTCGGCGACGGCGGCGCGATCTGGCTGACCGCCCAAACCGGCATCAACCGCATCGATCTCGGCGGCAGCAGCTTCGTGGCCAACGTCGCTGGCGGAAACGGCGGCGCGGTCTGGTTCGGGATGGAGGACGACAGCGCCAGCTCGACCCTGTTCGAAGTCGACCTGGCCGGGACCCTGTTCCAGGACAACCGCGCCGGCGTCGGCTGCGGCGCCTATCGCTTCGACGTGCCGGCGGCGGTCAGTCTGCTGACGCCGCCGACGCTGAGCGCGGTCGATGCGCGCTTCATCGGCAACCAGGCCCTTGGAACGCACGGCGGCGCGCTGTGCAGCCACGGCGAGGCCAGCTTCCTGCGCGCGACCCTGCAGGGCAACAGCGCGGCCAGCCGCGGCGGTGCGATCATTCACGAGGGCGGCCTGCTGGACGTGCAGCAGTCGACCCTCTCGAGCAACCTGGCGGGCAGCTCCGGCGGAGCGATCTACGCCACCGCACCCGTCGAGCTGCGCCTGTCCACCCTCAGCGGAAACCAGGCCTCGACCTCCGGCGGTGCGCTCTACCTCAGCGGCCCCGGCACCAGCCTGCTGCGACGCGTGACCGTGAGCGGAAACACCTCGCCCGTGGGCAGCGCGGTGCGCGTGTTCCGCGGCGTCAGCACCACCCTGCTCAACCTCGACAACAGCATCCTGCAGGGCGCCTGCGCCGCCGATGTCGCGGCCGCCCTGGGCGACCTCAGCCAGAACGTCGAATCGCCCGGCGATACCTGCGATCTGAACAGCGCCTTCAACGGCGTCAACATCAGCAGCGGCGCGCTGGATCTCGGGCCGCTGGCCGACAACGGCGGTCCCACCCTCACCCACCTGCCCGGCGCGGCCAGCGCGGCGCTGAACCGCATCCTGGTGGCGCCGCCGGGCTGCGTGCAGCTCGACCAGCGCGGCTTCACCGGACCCGGCGGCAACTGCGATTCGGGCTCGGTCGAGCGCGGTGCCGCGCTGCTCACCGAGGACATCTTCGCCGACGGCTTCGAGCCCTGAATCCGCGCCGCCTCAGTCCTCGCTGTCGGGAAGCTCCGTCGCCACCAGCAGGTAGCGTCCGTGCAGTTCGGCACCGGCGCCGCCGGTACGGCAGTTGGCTTCCGGCGTGATCGATACCTCGAGCGCCTGCGGCTCGAAGCGGACCTCCAGTTCGCAGGCCGGTTCCGGCTCGTAGCCGTCGAATCGCCCCGCCGCACCGCCGCCGCGCGGATGCAGGTAGACCTGCTCCAGCTCGCCGAAGGCGGCCACACCGTAGGTATCGATCGGGCCCCGCGCGATGCGCATCCAGAAGGCATCCAGGCGCAGGGTCTCGTCGCCGGTCTCGCGCAGGCTGAGGCGGTTCCACTGCCCGTGGCCGGCGTACTGCCAGTACTCGCCGAGGGGCCCGGCCGCGTTGGCGAGCCTCTCGCCGCAGCGCGTCTCCAGCAGGCGACGATTGGCCAGCGTGGCCTTGGTCCCGGGCCGCGCCAGTTCGAGGTAGGCGCGCGCCTTGAGGCACTCGCCCGCCTTGATCCGCGCCAGGGCGGCGTTGTTGAGGGCGAGGTCGCGCGCGGCGTGCAGGGCCTCTTCGGGCTCGGCTGCCGTCTCGCTGGCGGCATCGAGGTCGGTCTCGGCGAAGTCGATCTGACGGTCGAAGCGCTCGGCGGCGGCCGCGAAATCGCCGGCCTGGTAGGCCGCGGTGCCGTCCCGGTTGCAGGCGGCGGCCGACGCGCAGTCGGCGACGGCGGAGGTGGCCAGCAGGCCAGCGAGCAGCAGGACACTCATTCGACACCGAAACGGCTGGGCAGTTGCCCATAGAGTGTCCCGTACGGCGGGACATTGCCAACGCGTGCATCGAAGGCGCAGGGCGGACCCAGCCGGAGAGTCCCGCGCCGGACAGCCGATCCGCCGCGCCCCTGGCGGCCTCGGGACGAGCGACGGCCGCAGCGGTGCCAACCGCGACCCGCTCCGGCCAGGCGCCGCGTCGGCCGGATGCTTTCGGCGTAGACTCGGCGCCGTCCAGGCGGAGGGCGCGACATGCGTACGACGGTTTGGCATCGGGACGGAAGAAGCCGGCTCCGGACGGTCCACGGCTGGCGGCCACGGGCGCTGCGTGCGCTGGCCGCCCTGCTGCCCCTGACCGCTGCGCAGGCGGGCACCCCGGATGGCGTCTTCGCCAACGGCTTCGAGACCGTCGGCATCGCGGTCGAGTTGCGTCCGGCCGCCGGCGTCAGCGGCACGCAGCGCATCAGCTTCGGCCTGCCGCTGCCGCCCGGCGCGCTGACCGACACCGCGGCGGTGGCGCTGCTGCAGGGCGGCGAGGAACTGCCCATCCACGTCGAATCCCTTGGTCAGTGGCACGCCGTGCTGCCTGCGCGGCTCGCCTGCGAGGGCACCGACCCGGGCGGTGTCGGCAGCCTGCGCAGCGTGCTGATCCAGGCCGAGGTCGATTTCGGCAGCGGCGAGGCGCGCAGCGTCCGCGTCGTGCTGGGCGCGCCGCGCAGCCAGACCCTGCCCGACCCGCTGCCGGTCGAACAGACCTGGCGGCTGGCCGACTCGGGCAGCTACCTCGCGGCGGACGGCGTGCTGGAGCCGCGCGCGCTGGCCCTGATCGATCCGGCCCACCTGCGCTGTGCCGGCTTGGCGCCGGCGCTGGGCGCGGCCGGAGCACGCGCCTACATGGCCGCCACCGACCAGGCCCAGGTCGATTTCTTCTACACCACGATCAACGACTTCGGTCCCTCCGCCTGGCCCGCCACGCAGGGCCTGGTCGACTACAAGACCGACTTCGAGCCCTGGCTGTACGACCGCCCGGCGGTCTACTACCTCGGCCACCTGCGCACCGGCAATGCCGACCTGCTGCGCGAGGCGCACCGCGCCGCGCACTTCTACGCGCAGAACATCTACACCCCCGCGCAGTGCGCCGACGTGACGCCGAACTGGGACTGCGTCGGTTTCTTCATCCTGAAGAACCCGGACAGGTACTCGTCCTGGAAGGACCCGAAGTACTCCTACGCCGAGAGCCTGGAGCTGGCCTGGTGGCTGACCGGCCTGCCGCTGTTCCGCGACGTGGCGATGTACACCATGGAAGCGGTCGACCGCGGCGCGCCGATCCTGCAGGCCGACACCGCCAACGACCAGTGGTTCAGCGAGCGCTGGTGGGGCTTCGCCCTGCAGGTGAACGCCTCGGTCTACGCCATGACCGGCGATGCCGACCAGCTGGCCAAGCTGCAGACCGCGATCGGCGCCTTCCAGGAGCGCCAGGACAAGCACCCGCTCGCCAACGGCGGCTGCTTCATCTACGACTGGGACGGCGGCAGCGAGAAGGGCTATTCGCCCTGGATGTCGGCCCTGCTGCAGTACGCCTTCCTCAACACCTGGCAGCACACCGGCGACGCCCGGTTGCCGGGAATGATGGTGAAGCTGGCGGGCTGCGTTTCAGACAGCGGGATCTGGACCGTGACCGGCACCGGCAGCCAGCTCGACGGCCGCGTGGTGCCGCTGTACGGCGTGCGCCACGACGGCAGCGCCCTCGACAACGATCCCTGGAACGGCATCGAGCATGCGCTGGATGTGGCCAGCCTGCTCGCGATCGGCGCCGGCTTCGCCACCGAGCCCGCCCTGCGCGCGCAGCTGCAGGACGACGTGCGTGCGCTGGTGCCCAGCCACGAATGGACCATTGATTTCTGGACGCGCGCAACCCCCGACTACCCGCGCTACCGCGTCGTGCCGCCGCGCAAGTACGCCTGGCAGTACCACTACGCGCACGTGCTGCCCTACTTCGTGCCCTAGGCATCGGTTCGAAGCAGGAGCGCTCACGCCGCAGCGGCGAAGGACGCGCCGGCGCGCGAAGCAGAGCGATCGAACGGGGCGGGCCGCACCTCGCCATTGGCCCACGCTCGGAGGGCGTTGCCGTAGCGTGAACCGTGGCGCAGGGAAACCGCCTCAGGATTCGGGCGGCTCGAACCCGTCGAAGAACAGCTTCGGCACCAGCGCGCGCAGCGGTGTGAGCGCCTGCTGGTCGCGGCAGCCGCCGGACTCGGCGCCACACTCCTCGATCACGAAGGCGCGCATCAGCACCGTGCCTGCGTCGGGCGGCACCCACCAGAACGCGAGATCCTCCAGTGGCTTCGGAACGGCGCTGGTGTGGGTGACGGCCCACAGGCCGCAATCGGCGGGCGCCGGGATGTACTGGAACAGGTCTGAGTCCACGAGAAACTGACCGGCGCCCGTGAAGGGCCCGGTCTTGGCCCAGAGCAGCACGCCGCGGGCGCGCTTGCCCGGGTCGGCATTGGCCACGCGCACGCGCAAGGGGCGGGCCGGCAGGTAGGCATCCCGTGCAATGTCCAGGCGCCAGCCGCTCGGCGCTGGATCGGCCAGGGTCGGGCTCATCTCGAGCACGGGCAGGGAATCGACCTCGCAGATCGGCGCGCCGAGGGAAAATGCCGCTGCGGACGTTGCAAACGCGGCCACGCCAAGCGCGCCGAGCAGCCGCGCCGCGCGAAACCAACCTAGGTAGCGGCCAGATCGGCGCGCTGCGGACGTTGGTCTCGGGTTCGGTGGCATGGTTCGCGGTACTGGATCGAATGGCCTCATGCTGGCACAGGGCATCGGACGCAGCCAGACGGAAACCCCGCTCGCGGCCGTGACAGACGTGGACTTTTGTGAAACCGCACAACGCCGGCGCGACCCTCTGGTAACGTGGACGAGGGGGAGTTCGGCCGGTGATCGCACGTACGAGGTGAGCCGTATGCAAGGCAGTGTCGTGGCTGGGAATCCAGCCGGAGCAGTTCCCGAACGCAGCGGCCGCGCCGCGCGCCGCGCCGCCCTGCTCGGCGCGTTGGCGCTGGGCGTCGCCCTGCCGCTCAAGGCCGGGGTGCACATCCACGGCAGCGGCTTCGACGAGCAGCCCGGCGGCCCTTACAGCGAGGCCGAGGCCGCGCGCTTCCTGACCCAGGCCACC
Source organism: Lysobacteraceae bacterium (assembly GCA_024710865.1). Classification (GTDB taxonomy): domain Bacteria; phylum Pseudomonadota; class Gammaproteobacteria; order Xanthomonadales; family Xanthomonadaceae; genus JANJTY01. Next base: position 5,696 of record JANJTY010000275.1, read on the forward strand.
TTCGGCCCGACCGAGGCCGAGATCGAGCGCCTGCTGCGTCTGGGCTACGAGGCCTGGCTGGACGAGCAGCAGGCCGCGCCGGCCTCGCTGCAGCTGCCCTACCTGGATGGCCGCATCCAGTCCTTCCTCAACGCCGGCCTGCCGGTGCAGGTCTACCAGGACAGCCGGCAGGAAATCTGGTGGCGCAATGCGCTGTTCGGGCAGGACCAGCTGCGCCAGCGCGTCGCCTTCGCGCTTTCGCAGATCCTGGTGATCTCGGACCAGAACGGCGCGCTGGAGGGTCTGCCGACCGCGCTCTCGCACTACTACGACATGCTTGCCACGCAGGCCTTCGGCAACTACCGCCAGCTGCTGGAGGACGTGACCCTGCACCCGGCCATGGGCCACTACCTGTCGATGTTCCGCAACCGCAAACCGGATGCGGAGCTCAACATCCGCCCGGACGAGAACTACGCGCGCGAGATCATGCAGCTGTTCTCGATCGGCCTGGTGCGGCTCAATCCCGACGGCACGCCGCTGGACGGCGATCCCGGCACGCCAGGGGTACAGAGCGTGCCCACCTACGACCAGGACACCATCCGCGGCCTGGCGCACGTCTTCACCGGCTGGAACTTCTCCACCTGCCTGCCGCCCGAGCCGAGCGGCGACGGCTTCACCTGGTGGCACTGGGAATACTGTCCATCCGGTCCGGACGCGGTGGAGTGGCAGCTGCGGCCAGGCTGGCGCACGTCGATGGCGCCCTGGGGCGAGGGCACGGCCTTCGGCGTGGTCTACCACGCCTTCGAGGGCACCAAGCAACTGCTCGACTACCCTGGCGTCGCCCTGCCCGGCGGCGTGCTGCCGGCCGGCGGCACGGCGCGCGGCAACATGGACGCCGCACTCGACAACGTCTTCAACCATCCCAACGTCGGGCCCTTCATCGGCCGCCTGCTGATCCAGCGCCTGACCACCAGCAATCCCAGCCCCGACTACGTCGGTCGCGTCGCCGACGCCTTCGCGAACAACGGCCAGGGCGTGCGCGGCGACCTCGGCGCGGTGGTGCGCGCCATCCTGATGGACCCCGAGGCGCGCGACCCGGCACAGGCGCCGCCGGAGTTCGGCAAGCTGCGCGAGCCGCTGCTGCGCCTGACCCAGCTCTGGCGCGCGCTGGATGCGCGCTCGAACTCCGGCCGCGTGGGCGAAGGCTGGCCCGAGTGGTACACCGCGCAGGCGGTGCAGCGCTCGCCCACCGTGTTCAACTTCTTCCTGCCCAATTACCAGCTGCCGGGCGAGATCGCCTCGGCCGGGCTGTACTCGCCCGAGTTCCAGATCACCACCGACACCTACCTGACCCGGTTCAGCAACGCGATGGACGGCTTCACCCGCTGGGCCTACCGCGGCAATCCCTGGATCGGCGAGTGGGATCCGCTGCAGATCGAGCTGGCCCCCTACTTCGCGCGCGCCGACGACATGGAGTGGGTGCTGGACCGCTTCGACCTGCTGTTCATGGCGCGCGGCATGTCCATGCCCATGTTCGAAACCCTGCGCGACCACGCCGAGGACATCGACATCACCCAGTACGGCTGGGACACCGACGGCAGCTACGCCGCCAGCCAACGCCGCGAACGCATCCACGACACCCTGTGGCTGCTGCTGACCTCACCCGAATACGTGGTGGAGACGTGACATGAACGCCATGCGACGTCGTGATTTCATCCGCCGCAGCCTCTGCGCCACCGCCGCCAGCGCCGCCTTCGGCTCGCTCATCGGCAAGCTGGAGCTGGCCAACGCGGCAACACCGAAGACCCTGCTGCGCGGGCGCGGCGCGGTGCAGTACCGCGCCCTGGTCTGCATCTACCTCTACGGCGGCAACGACTGTTTCAACATGGTCATCCCGCGCGACGGCGGCTATGCCACCTATGCCGCGACCCGCACCAACCTGGCCGTGCCGCAGGGCCAGCTGCTGGCCCTGAATGCGCTGTCGGGACCGATCAATGGCGGACTCTATGGCCTGCACCCGGAAATGACCGGCGCGCAGCAGATGTTCAACAGCGGGCGCGCCTCCATCATCGCCAACGTCGGCCCGCTGGTACGCCCGGTGAACAAGGCCATCTACCAGACCCCCGGCAGCCTGCTGCCGGCGCAGCTGTTCTCGCATTCGGACCAGACCGTGCTGTGGCAGACGCCGCGCGCCGACACCGCGGCGCGCACCGGTTGGGGCGGGCGCCTGGCCGACATCTTCGCCGGCGACAACAGCAACCCCAACCTTTCGATGAACATCTCGCTCGCCGGCGAGAACGTCTTCCAGGCCGGCATCGATGTCTCGCCCTACTTCATGTCATCGAGCGGCGTCGAGCAGATCCACGCGATCAACACCGGCGCAGCGGCCTGCGCCGAAGGCGATTCCGGCTGGAACCGGCGCCGCTGCCTCAGCTTCAACGCCCTGCTCAACCACAGCCACGCGCATCCGTTCCAGCGCGCCTACGCGGACAAGATGGCGGCCACGCTCGCCGCCTCGGCCGATCTCGAGGCCGCGCTGGAGGCCTTCCCGGAGAACGATCCCGTCTACCAGCCGTTCTGGAGCGAGAACGGCCTGCCCTGGAACCCGGACGACCTGGCCGAGCTGCCGCAGCTCGGCGCCCAGCTGCTGATGATCGCGCGCGTGATGCGGGTGCGGAACGCGCTCGGGATGAACCGCCAGCTGTTCTTCGCCGGCCTCGGCGGCTTCGACACCCACGACCGCCAGCTCGACGACCATCCAGCCCTGCTGCGCGACCTCTCGCAGTCGGTCAAGGCCTTCTACGACGTGCTGCAGGATCCGGTCTTCGGCATCGCCGACCAGGTCACCACCTTCACCGCCTCCGAGTTCGGTCGCACCCTGACCAACAACGGCGACGGCACCGACCACGGTTGGGGCGGACACCATTTCGTCTTCGGCGGCGGCGTGGATGGCCAGCGCATCATCGGCCGCATGCCCAACCTAAGCGCGGACGAATCCAACCCGGACAACGCCGGCTGGGGCCAGATCATCCCGACGCTCTCGGTCGACCAGTACGCCGCCACCCTGGCGACCTGGTACGGGCTGGATCCGGTCGCCGACCGGCCGGACATCTTCCCCAACCTCGAGTTCATGACCGGGCCGCTGCTGGCGATCGAAGGGCCGGACCTGGGTTTCATGCAGCCGATTTAGCCAGTAGCGCCACGCATCGCCTGCACCCGGCGGGCTGCAGGCGTTTGCGTACTGGCTCAGAGCGTCGGCGGTGGGCGGGTGCTTTCCTGCAGCTTGCCCAGCACCTGGTGCATGGCGCGCTCGAAGGCGGATTCGGCCTCGCGCACTTTCATGCGTCCGTCGACCAGCATCTGTGCCAGTTCCTCGATCGAGGAGCAGGCCACCTTGAGGCCGCGGCGATTGACGAACAGACGACGGCCGGAGATCGGGCTGACCCAGGACAGCTTGGCCGGTTCGAACTGCCCGTTTTCGGTTGCAAGCTCGACCCAGTGGCCCTGCTCGATGGCTTCGGCGCGCTTGACCATCTCGGGGCTGGCCGTGGACATCTCCCAGCCTTCCATCATGGCCGCGAACGGATCGGCCGGCGGCGGCGACTCGTCGTGCATGGCGCTGGCCGCCATGACGGTGGAGGCGACGGCGTCGATCTCGGGCAGGGCCGCACCGACTGCCAGCGCCTTCAGCGTGTTGTCGACCGCGTCGGCGATCTGGTCGGCGGCCTCACCCTGCACGCCGGACGAGCCAAGCATGGTGAGCAGGGCGGCGCGCAGCGGTGCGCGTGCGCCTTCGTAGTTCTTCATGCCGTACTTGGCGGCGACCACGGACTGGATCACCACGTCGCCCAGACCGAGCGCCTTCTGATAGGCCTCGCTGCCGTCGCCCTGGCGCAGCCAGGTGACCGACAGGTGGTGCGACCAGTAGCGGCGCAGGACCTCCTCCACCAGCGGCGGCGGCACCAACTGGCCGAGGCGCACGGCGATTTCGGCCGCGGCCATGGCGCGGGCCTGGTCGAGACGCTCCTTGCCGCGCTGCGCTTCGGCCGCGCGGCGCTCGGCCAGTTCCATGCGCTTGCGGTACTGGTCGATGAAGTTGCGGAACTCGACTTCGAGTTCCTGGAAGATCGCGACGTCCTCGTTGAACTCGACCACGAG
>JANJTY010000303.1 GCA_024710865.1 Lysobacteraceae bacterium
CCTGGACCCGAAGCGGATCGAGATCCAGCTGGTGCAGTTCGCCATCCTGTTCCGCGGCGGCGAGCGCGTGCAGATGTCCACCCGCGCCGGCAGCTTCGTCACCCTGCGCGAGCTGCGCGAGGAAGTGGGCACCGACGCGGCACGCTTCTTCTACGTGATGCGCGGCAACGACCAGCACCTCGATTTCGACCTCGACCTGGCCAAGAGCCGCTCGAACGAGAACCCGGTGTACTACATCCAGTACGCCCACGCCCGCGTCTGCTCGCTGTTCCGCCAGCTGGCCGAGAAGCAGATGAGCTACAACCGCAGCGCCGCCGAAGCCGCGCGCCACCGCCTGGTGGAGCCGCACGAGGACGCGCTGCTCGACGAGCTGATGCGCTACCCGGAAGTGGTCGAGGCCGCCGCCGACAGCCGCGCCCCGCAGGTGCTGGCGAACTACCTGCGCGAACTCGCGGCCGCGTTCCACGGCTTCTACAACGCCCAGCCCATCCTCGTCGCCGACGAAGAGCTGCGCAACGCCCGCCTCGGCCTGGCCAAGGCCACGCGCCAGGTGCTGGCCAACGGCCTGGCCCTGCTGGGCGTGTCGGCCCCGGAGTCCATGTAATGGCCCGCCGCCCGAAGAAGCAGGCCAGGCGCAACGGTGGCAGCGGCACGCCCGGCTGGGTGCTGCTGCTGGTCGGTTTGCTCATTGGCGTGGTCGTGGCCGGCGCCTGGTACCTGGGCAACGGCGGCGACGTGAAGGAACTGCTGCCGCGCCCCGATCCCGAGGCGCAGGCGCCGGTCGTCGCCGACGAGCCCGTGGCCCAGGACGCGCCGGAACCGCGCGCCAAGCCCAAGTACGAGTTCTACGACGTGCTGCGCGACAAGGAAGTGCTGATCCCGGACGCCGAGCTCACCGCCCAGGCCCAGGCCGAAGCCGCCGCGGCCGCCGACGCCACCCCGCCGCAGGAAACCACCGACGGCGTGCGCTACCTGCTGCAGGCCGGCGCCTTCCGTTCGGCCGCCGACGCCGAGGCGCTCAAGGCCCGCATCGCCCTGACCGGCGAAGTGGCGCGGGTCGAGTCGGCCGAGATCGAAGGCGGTACCATCCACCGCGTGCGGCTGGGGCCCTACCCGAACGCGGGCAGCCTGGCCGCCGCCAAGCAGGCGCTCGCCAGCCACGGCATCCAGGCCATGGCGATCCGGGCGCAGTAAAGGTTCGAAGGCAGGAGGCGCGAACGCCGCATGGCCTGGAACGTCGAATACCTGGGCGAGGCCGGCGTGGTGCAGGTCACCGCGCAGGGCCTGCACGACCGCGCCATGCTGCGCGAGCTCACCCGCGACGCCGTGGTCGCGGGCCACGCGCACCGCTGCCCGCGCTTCCTCATCGACCATCGGCTCACCCGGCTGGCGCTGGGCGCGGCAGAGATCTTCGACATGCCCAAGCGCGGCGAGGACGCCGGCTTCGGGCCCGACCTGCGCATCGCCATCGTGATCGAGCCCGATTCCCCGGCCCGCGCCGACTTCGAGTTCTACGCCATCCAGTGCGGCAACCTGGGCATCCACTTCCTGCGCCTGTTCTTCGACCACGCGCAGGCGCTGGAGTGGCTCAGCCGGGATCGGGCGCCCCGCCCTGCCGCTTGAGCAGGATCAGCGCCGACGTATCGGCGTCGGATTCACCCCGCAGCACCAGCTCGGAATAATCGGCCAGCGCCTGCTCCACCACCGGCGCACGGATGCCGGCCGCGCGCGCCATGCCCTGCACGATGTGCAGGTCCTTGAGCAGGTGGCCGCACTTGAAGCCCGGCACGAATTCGTTGCGCAGCAAGGTGGCGCCGCGCTTTTCCAGGAACCAGTTGCCCGCCGCGCCGGCGCCCAGGGTCGGCAGCAGGCGCTCGGGATCGAGGCCCAGGGCCTCGCCCAGGGCCAGCGCCTCGCACACGGCCTGGTTGATGCCGGCCACCATGACCTGGTTCACCGCCTTGGTCGCCTGCCCCGCACCGCTGGGACCGAGCAGGGTGATGCGCGCGGCGTAGGCCTCCAGCGCGGGACGCGCGCGTTCGAGCGTGGCCGCCTCGCCGCCGACCATGACCGAGAGCTTGCCGTTGCGCGCGCCCTCGACCCCGCCCGACACGGGCGCGTCGAGGAAGCCGATGCCACGCTCGGCCAGCATGGCTGCTGCACGCCTGGCGGTGTCGGGCGCGACGGTTGAATGGTCCACCACCACCGCGCCGGCGTTCAGCACCGGCGCCAGCGCCTCGACCCAGGCCAGCACGTCGGCATCGGCCGGCACGCAGAGCGCGACCAGGTCGCAGTCGGCCAGGCCCGTGGCCTCGCGTTCAGCGCGCACGCCGAGCTCGGTCGCCAAGGCTTCCGCCCTGGCGTGGGTGCGGTTGGCGACCGCGCGCAGCAGGCCGCGGGCGTGCAGGTGGCGGGCCATGGGCGCGCCCATCGCGCCCAGGCCGACGAAGGCGCAGGAAAGCTGGGACATGCAAGGTTCCGGAAGCGGGCGATGCGGCATCCTACCCAAGCCCGCCGCCGATCCGCAGTGACCGCATGAGCGAAAAGCCGCACGCCCCCGCCACCGAGCGCAACCGCGAGCCGATCCTCGCCGTGCTGCGCGAGGCCTTCGCCCAGCGCCGCCGCGTGCTGGAGATCGGTTCCGGCACCGGCCAGCACGCGGCCTTCTTCGCCGCCGCCCTGCCCTGGCTGCAGTGGCAGGCGAGCGACCGGGCCGAGCATCTTCCCGGCATCCGCGCCTGGCTGGACGAGGCCGCTCTGTCCAATACGCCGCCGCCGCGTGCGCTGGACGTGGCGCGCGATCCCTGGCCCGCGCGCGGATTCGACGCCGCCTTCAGCGCCAACACCCTGCACATCATGGCCTGGGCCGAGGTCGAGGCCCTGTTCCGCGGCCTGGACACCGCCCTGGAGTCCGACGCGACGCTCGTGGTCTACGGCCCGTTCCGCATCGGCGGCCGCCATACGAGCGAGAGCAATGCCGCCTTCGATGCCGACCTGAGGCAGCGCGCCGCGCACATGGGCGTGCGCGATCTGGAAGCGGTCGATGCCCTGGCCCGCGGCATCGGCTTCGGTGCGGTCATCGACCACGCCCTGCCGGCCAACAACCGCTGCCTGGTGTGGCGGCGCGGTGGAGTCCTCAGCCGCTGGCCTTGAGCCGGGCCATGTAGTGCACGTCGACGTACTGACCGGCGCGTAGCGCATAGCCCAGCGCGGTGCCCTCGATCCCGAAGCCGTGCTTGCGATACAGCCCGATGGCGGCGGCGTTGTCGGTGTAGACCTCGAGCTCGATCCGGCGCACGCCGAGCCAGCCCTCGCACAGCTCGATCGCGGCCGCGAGCAGCGCGCTGCCGACGCCGCGGCCGCGCGCGGATTCGGACACCGCCATGCCGATGTTCGCCACGTGCCGGCGCCGCGCCGCCTCGCACACGGCGACGCCCAGCTGGCCGACCACGATGTCGCCGTCGCAGGCCACCAGACTGACTTCGCCGCGCGCCGGGCTGCCGAGCCGCGCCTGCCACAGCTCGGCCGAGGGATAGGGAAGCTGCAGGGTGCCGGCCATGTTGCTCGGCTGCGCGTAGAGCGCGCGGATCGCCTCGATGTCGCGCGTCTCGCTGTGGCGGATCAGGATGGGCATGGGCAGGAAGGGTGGCGGGTCATCGCCGCATTATCCGCCCAAGTCTGGGAACCGGCTGCAGCGATCGTTTCAAGCCGCGGATGTTCCTCCGCCGACGGTCTCTCATCCGTGTGTATCCGCCACCGGCGGCGGTGTTGCCGCCCAGGTCAGAGCCAGGGAGTCGCAGGCCGTGCCTCGCGAAGGCACCGGCACTACCGACCCAGACCAGCACCGGTCGAATCAACCCGACCCTTGGCCTGGCCCAAAGGCGAGGTACAGGCCCCACACGATCGCCGCAGCGACCAGCATCTCCAGGACGAAGCGCGCGCGCGCCTTGCGCACCGCCTCCGGCGCGACGGCTACGAGCTTCGAGCGCGCAGTGACGAGATAGACGACCGCCGCCAGGCCCAGGATCGATACCAGCAGGCCCGCCCAGCGTTGCAGCGCGACGGCAAGCGCGATGCCGCCCCAGAGCGCGACCTCGGCCAGCAGGCTGGCCAGCGCGTGGGTCCAGCCCGAGACGTAGCTAAGGCCACCACAGCGCCCGCAGCGCGCCGGGCGCAGGCTGGTGGCACCGCTCTTGCGCCATGCAGGAATCGTCGCTTCGCCGCAGTGGGGGCAGGTGTGCATTGGATCGGTCCCGGTTGCAACGGGCAGGATGACCGCAAGGATTGCTCGGGTCCATCAGTCCCGAGCCTCGGGGACGTGTCGCAGCCACTGGCGGACAATCGCCCGCAGCGCGGGCGCGAGGCGCGGCACCGAGCCGGGCGCGCCGAGTTCGACGCAGGCCCGATCGGGACCGAGCCAGCGCAGCAACCGGTCCGGATCGTCGATCGCCCCCGCCGGAATCGACTGCTTGCCCACGCCGAGGTGCAGGATCAACTGCAGCCCGGACTTGCCGTGCAGGCGCATCGTGGCGAAGTGTTCCGCGGTGTGGAAGCTCGGCGCGTTCCACTTGATCGCCTCGCGGATCGCCGGATCGGCGCCGAGGATCAGCTCGCGCAGGGCGTGGATGTCGGCGAGCTGCGGGTGCGCGAGCTTGGCGAGGAAGTCGGCGACCGTCATCGCGGAAGGCCTTGCGCTTCGAACGGTCACGGCCATGCGCTGTCCGGATTCATCGGTCTGGCGCATCCAGCGCCGCTGCAATGAAATTGCGCGCCTTGGCGATCTCCTCGGCTTCGCCTTCGAGACGCAGGGCGCGAAACCAGCCCTTGGGTACATAGCGCTGCGCCAGCACGACGCCCTCCGCCTGGCCGCGCTCGCAGGCCATGACCACGATGGCATCCCACGTCTTGCCGTCGTGGTAACCGATGCGGCTGTCGATCACGAGGGCGCATCGCAGGATGTCCGGCGCGTTCTGCCGGATGGCCTGCAGGGCCATGGTCATGGGATCGACGCCGCCCTGCTGATCGAACAGGAACGTGATGCCGCCCCGCTCGTCGAGGAAGAACGGATGCAGCGGGCTGCCCGCGGCCTGCAGTTGCTCGACGCCCTGCGCGAGGGCGGTGCGCGCCAGGACGAGCAGTGTGGTCTCGTGGCTGAACGGGTGTTCGGACATGGGCGCTCTCCTTGGGGGGGTGATCGGCGCGCGAGGCAGGCATAGCTCGGCCCCGGGCCGGTTGCACGCCGGTGCGCGCAGGTCGATGCCGGCGCCTTGGCCGCAGCTTCAGCCGAATAGCCAGAACCGCTTGCGCGACACGTCCGGCCGCGTGGGTGATACCAGGTCGCTGACGCCACGGGCGCCGAGGCGGTCGAGCAGGCGCTCGGTGCCGGCGCGCAGTTTCAGTTCCATCTCGCCCGGATACAGCGGCACCACGGCGTAGAACTGGACGGTCTTGTCCGGCGCCAGGCGCAGGCTGTGGAAGGCCTCCGGTACGGTCACCGAGGGCAGGATGATCGCGCCGGTGAACGCCACGCCCGGCGCATAGGGCAGGGCTGGATCACCGTGCGGAATGGTGTGGCCGAGGCCGAGCCAGGTGCCGTAGCGGTGCGGCACCCGCGCCAGGAACTTGAGCAGGCGGAATGGCCAGAACCAGCGTTCGTCGCGCAATGCGGCCTCGTCCAGCTTCCAGTCGCCGGGCAGGCTCATCATGAGTTCGGCGTGGCGCGGCACCTCGGCCCCGTCCGGGACCGTCATCGGCAGGTCGCTCATGCCGGAGGTGACCAAGCGACAGCAGGGTTCCTTCGCGCTCGGTCCCACCACGAGTACGTCGATGTGCACGCCGTCCGAGATCAGCTCGTGGAACACGGTCAGCACCGGGCCGAGGTGGGCCTCGACGTGCGCGCTGATCTGCTCCGTGCTGCGTTCGCCCGCCACCGGCGAGAAGCCCGCCGGTTCGGCGTGGCGTTCGATCCGGCTGCCGCCGGGACTGCGCTCCCCATCCCCGTTGCTCTGCATCGCGCCCCCATCATCCCTGGCCGCAGCGGCCGGCTGCGCGAACGATAGCCGATTGCCGGCGCGCGGACGACGAGCCGGGATGCCGCGGGGCGGCTCAGCGCCGCAGCGGTGCGATGGCGAGGGCGATGGCATCGGGCGGGTAGTGCCGCACGCGCAGCAGCTCCTCGCTGCGGCGTAGAAGCGAGGGATCGGCGCTGGCGGGATCGGCCAGGGCCTCGAGCAGGCGCGCGGTCACGCGATCGAGGCGCGGGCGCAGCTCGGTGCGCAGGTCGGGCGGCGGGTGTGCGGGGCGTGGAGCGCCGGCCTGCCAGACGGCGAGCTGGGCGGTCTGCACCGCCCGCGAGGCCGCGATCTGGGCCTCGAAGAAGCGCCGCACGCGCGCCGGCGGCAGGCCGAGCGCCTGGCCCTGCACCTGCAGTGCGTCGAGCAGCTCGGCCTCGCGTTCCGGATCGTGCACCGGCGCCCCGGAGTGGAACTTGCTCCAGGCCACCTCGCGCGCCAGCTGCAGGCGCGCCTCGATCAGCAGCGGCAGATCGGCGGCGGTGGCGGCGGTTTCGGTCGAGGCGGCGCCGGCGTTGCCGCGTTCTGGCGGGACCTGGCAAGCGGCCAGCAGCCAAAGCAGGCCGAGCAGCACGACGCTGCGGATGCTGCATCGGACTGCTCGTGCCCGTACGGTGGAAAGGACCCTTCGCATCGGTCGAGCATGCCATGTGCGGGCGGTCGCCGACAGCCGCGTCGGCAGCGCCGCGGCGCGTCCTCGGGAGCCAGTCGACCCCGCGGCGCGGATCGAACCCGCTGCGTTGGCGCCCGGCCCCGGGGCTCAGTTCACCAGCACGCCGCTGCGTGCGGCCATATCGATGCGCGCCTCCATGCCGGAGTTGAATTCCAGGAAGTCGCGCTCGATGCCGTCGCTGAAGATCACGCCGTAATCGGGCATCAGCGAGGTCAGGCGCAGGCTCTGGTCCTGCTCGATGCGGCCGAACACCAGGCCGGCCTGCGAGCTGCGGCTGGGGAAGGGCTCGCGCACGGTGAAGTAGAGGTAGTTCGACTCCCAGGGAAAGCCGGCCTGCTGAAGGGCTTTCAGCTCGTCCGCGCTGGCTGGGCCGGCCATGCCGAGCGCGCCGGTCAGCAGGCTGCGGAACCAGCCGGTCGAGCCCAGACCGGTGGAGACGATCACCCCGCTGGAGGAATGCGCCTCGCGCGCGCCGCCCAGTTCGATGGTGTAGCGCGCCGAGACGTGGGTGCGCGGGCCGATGAAGAGGTCGTTGACCGCGTGCAGCTGCTGGCCGTCGCTCAGGGTGGCCCGCGCCATGCGGATGGCGCGGGTCGGGCGGCGCCCGGCCTGGGCCTCGGGCACGATGTGGCGCAGGTTCTGGACCTCGAACGGCAGCAGCACGCCGTCCCAGCGCTTGGGATCGGGATTGACCCCGATCACGGGCTGCCCGTCGAGGTACTTGAGCGTGTTCGCCACCAGCCCATCCTGCCCGATCACCACCACCAGGCAGTCGGGCGGGAACAGGAAGTTCGGCACCAGGCTGCGGTCGAGGCGCTGCACCCGCGCGAAGCGCGCAAGCGTCGCCTCGGCCGTGGCCACCGCGTGCTGGTAGGTGGCCTGCTCGGCGGCGTAGTCGGAGAAGTCGGCGCCCAGGTGCTCGACGTAGAAGCGCGCCTGCTCGACCGTGTTGAGCCGCGCGACCAGGTCCTCCAGCCGGGTGCGGCGCGTGACCAGGACGATGCGCTGCTGCAGCGCGTCCATGCCTCAGGACTTGGTGGCGGTGAGCTGCTGCAGCAGGTCGGGCGAGATGTTGAGCTCGCCGATCTTGCCGGCGTTCTGGGCCAGGTCCTGGAAGGCCGCCGCGATCAGGGTGCCGGCGCTGGCGCTGCCCAGGCTGAGCGCCTGCAGCACCTTGGGATCGACCGCGCGCACCGTCTGCACCAGGGCGTCGAGGGCATAGGCGCGCGCGTCGGCCTCGCGCCGCGCGTTGGCCCCGCGCAGCTCGGTCAGGGCCTCGTTCTCCTTCTCGTGCGCGATGCGTCCGCGCATCTCCTCGGCCTGGATCTGCAGGCGCTTCTCCAGCACCGCGCGCTCGGCCTCGAGCTGGGTCTCGCGGATCTGGCGCTTCTTGGCCTCGACCGCGATCTCGGTGTTGAGCTCGTTCTCCTTCACCGCGCGCTCCTGTTCGATCGCGGCGTTGCGGCGGCGGTAGAGCGCGTCGTCGGCCTCCTTCAGGATCTGCTCGCGCACCGTGGCCTCCAGCGCGCGCGCGGTGTCGGGCGTGGGCTTGATCGCGAGGATGGCCAGGCTGACCAGCTCCAGGCCCAGGCTGGGCAGGCCGTCCGGCCGGCGCAGGCCCTCGCGCACGCCCTGCACCAGGCCTTCGGACTCGCGCAGCAGGTCCTGCAGCTTCTGCCCCTGCAGGGCCGCGCGCAGCTGCACCTGCACCGCGTTCACCACGCGCTGCGGCAGCTTGGTCGGGTCTTCCGAGACGTACTCGCTGCCGTTGGCCTTGAGCGTGAAGTTCATCAGCGAGGCGAGCAGTTTGGGCTCGGCCACGCGGTAGGTGACCTGGCCCTGCACGGTCACTTCCTGGAAGTCCGAACTGACCTCGCGAAACATGAAGGGCGCATCCACGCTCTCCATCGGGATCGAGACCAGCGAGGCGCTGGGCGCGAAGTAGAAGAAGGCCAGGCCGGTGCCCTCGCGCACCGGCTGGCCGTTGCGGTACTGGATCAGGTAGGTGCTGGGGCTGGCCTTGGCGTAGCGGATGCCGAACATCGGGGGCGCTCCTGGGGTGGCGTGCCGGGGTAGGACCGCTTCGCGGCGGCGGGGTTCAGGTTCGACAGTGTGCCGTGGCCCGGGCGGAGCGTCGCGGGGGCCGGGCCGGAGGCACCCCTGACTTCCGTCACTGTCTGGTGGTGTAGCGAAGTAGCACACTAGGCCGCACCAACACCCCCAAGGAGCAGCCCATGAAAGCGAAGATCCTGAGCCTGGCCCTGATGGCCGCCGGTCTGGCCGGCGCGGCCCCCGACCTGCTGGCGGCCTCGGCGACCCCGGCCGCGGCCATCGCCGTGCCCGATCCGGCCCTGCAGATGCAGGAGTGGGCGCGCCTGTTCCGCCAGGGCGACCTGCGCGCCCTGGTCCAGGCCATGACCCCGGCCGGCAAGTGGGAGGAGGCGCGCCTGATGTACGAGCTCAAGCGCCTGGACGAGATCGGCGAGCACGACCGCGCCGAGTTCGCCGAGCAGATCGAAAAGATCACCGCGCCGGATGCGGTGGAACGGATCATGGCCGAGATCGAGCCCAAGCTGGTCGAGGCGCGCGCGCAGTGGCCCGGTGCGATGATGATGGGCATCGGCGCGGCCAACTTCGCCCTCGCCTCGCCCGAGACCAGGATCAGCGACGAGCAGCGGGTCATGCTGCAGACCGCCCTGCCGGGCGTGCAGCAGTGGGTCAGCAGCACCGACTTCCTCAGTGCCGATCGCCTGCGCGAGGCCCTGGAGCTGCTCACCGATGCCGCCCGCGCCACCGGCATCGACGAGCTGGACGACCTGCAGAACCTCAGCCTGGAGGAGGTGCTCGACCGCGCCAGCCCGGTGCTGGCGGCGGCGAAGAACGCCGCGCGCCTCTACGGCGTCGACCTCGACGCCATGGCCGATTCGCTGCAGGTCGAGGTCATCGCCATGGAGGGCGACACGGCCCAGCTGCGTTCGACCGTGCAGGTCTTCGGCGCGCCGGTGTGGCATGAGTACGAAGTGCGCCTGGTCGAGGGCCGCTGGTACCCGAAGGGCTCGATCCACCATGGCCACCACGACCACGACCATGAGGACGCGATCGAGGCCGACGCGGCGGTCGAAGCCGAAGGCTGATCGCGCAGCACCCGTCGCCGCGGGCCAGGGAGGGCCCCGGCGCGGACTGTTTCCCGGCAGCCGTTCGCCGAGTAGCCCGGATGAGCGCAGCGCATCCGGGACCATGCGTCCGGCACCGCGAAACGCGTCAGCTCCGCCCTCGCAGCAGAGCCCCGCATGCGCAGCCCAGCGAGTTGCTGGTCATGGCGCAGCAATGCCGGGGCGCAGCGAACCGTAGGATGCCGGTGAGCGCAGCGAACCGCATCGCTCCACGCCGCCGTAAATCACCCCGCGCCTTCCCGCGCCAGCAACGCGCGCTTGCGTTCCAGGCCCCAGCGGTAACCGCCCAGTCCGCCGTCACCGCGCAGCACGCGGTGGCAGGGCACCAGCACGGCGATGCGGTTGGCGGCGCAGGCCGAGGCCGCGGCGCGCACCGCGCGCGGCTGGCCGATGGCGGCGGCCAGTGCGGAATAGCTCAGGGTGCGCCCTTCGCCCAGGCCCTGCAGGAAGCGCCAGACCCGCACCTGGAAGGCAGTGCCGCGCAAGTCCAGCGGCAGCTCGGGGCGCGGTCCGCCGTCCTGCAGCCAGGCCTGCAGCGCCTCGATCCAGGCATCCAGCGCGCGCGCCGCGGCGCCGCCGGCATCGGCCGCGCTGCGCTCGAGCGCGGCGTGCGGGAACTCCTGGCGCAGGAGGGCCAGCAACGCGTCCGGATCGTCCCCGAACTGGGCGAAGCAGACCCCGCGTTCGGTCGCGGCCATCAGCAGCCAGCCAAGCTCGGTGTGGCGCGTGGCCCAGGCGATGTGCTCGCCGGCGGCGCCGCGGCGGTAGGCCGAAAGCGTCATGCCGAGGTCGCGCTGGGCCTCGCCGTAGACCCGGCTGGTCGAGCCGAAGCCGGCCTCGAGGATCGCGTCGGTGACGCGCGCGCCGGCGCGCAGGGCCTGCTTCAGCCGGCCCATGCGCGCGGCCTCCTGCAGGCGCATCGGGGAAACCCCGATGCAGGCGACGAAGCGGCGCTGGAAGGCGGGGGCGGACAGGCCGAAGCGCGCCGCGAGCGCGGCCAGCGGCCACTCGGCGTCGGGCTGCGCAGCGATCTGCCGGGCCAGCTCGACCAGGGCCGATTCATCCGGGGGGTCGATGTTCATGCTCCCAGTCTCGCAGCGCCAGGCGGCCCGCGCACTCCGCTTCTTGCACGCACGAAGCGGAGTGCGGCGGAGCGCGCGAACGCCGCAGGCTTCGTCGCACCCACGGCAACGGAGCCTCGCCATGTCCTTCCAGATCCAGGGCCTCGACCCCACCGCCTTCGCCCACCTGTTCGGCCTGCCGGAGCCCGAGCTGGCGACCCTTGGCGTGGAGCGCCACGCGGTGCGCGACCGCCCGGGCTACCCCGACCGCGTCGAACTGCGCGACCTCGACCCGGGCGAGAACGCCCTGCTGCTGAACTACCTGCACCAGCCGGCCGACAACCCCTACCGCGCCAGCCACGCGATCTACATCCGCGAAGGCAGCACGGCGCCCGCGCGCTTCGTCGATGCGGTGCCGCCGGCACTGGCCGTGCGCCCGCTGAGCCTGCGCGCGTTCAACCGGCGCGACCGCCTGATCGACGCCGAACTGCTCGACGGCAGGGACCTCCCGGCGGCGGTCGAGCGCCTGTTCGCCAACCGCGCCGTGGCCTACCTGCACGCGCACTACGCACGCATGGGCTGCTTCGCGGCGCGCGTCGACCGGATCTGACGGCGAGCCGCCTCAGACGGCTCGGAAGCGCACGACGACCCGCAGACCGCGGCCGCCGTGACCCTCAAGAAGATACACGTCGCCGCCGGCCAGCTGCGCGATACGGGCCACGATCGAGAGTCCCAGCCCGCTGCCCTCGGCGCGCGTTCCGGGGGGGCGGTAAAAGGGATCCAGCACGCGCGCGCGCTCGGCGGGATCGAGTCCGGGCCCGCTGTCCTCGACGGCCAGAAGCACCGAATCGCCTTCGGCCCTTGCCTCGATCCGGATGCGTGCCGGACGCCCGCCGTGGCGCAAGGCGTTGTCGACCAGATTGCGCAGCACCGTGGCGACCCGCTCGGCCTCGCCGCGCACGCGCAGTCCCGGCGCCGCCTGCAGCTCAAGTTCGTCGTCGCCGGCGAGACCGGCGTCGATCCATTCCGCCAGCCAGACCGGCAGCAAGCCGGAAAGGTCGGTGACCGCATCCGCCGCGGCCGGCGCATCAGGACCGAGCCGGCTCAGGGTCAGCAGCTGTGCCACGCTGCGCTCCAGCCGCGCCTGACTGCGCTGCAGCTGGCCGAGCGCGTGGGCGCGGCCGGCCTCGTCCTCGGCGCCGACCAGGTTGGACAGGTGCAGGCGCAGCGCCGCGACCGGCGTGCGCAGCTCGTGCGCGGCCTCGTCGATGAAGCGGCGCTCGCGACGCAGGGTGTCCTCGGTGCGCGCCAGCAGGCCATTGATCGCATCGACCAGCCCATGGATCTCGGCCGGCACGCGGCTGCGTTCGATCCGCTGCAGGCGGTCGCTGGCCTGGGAGGACACCGCGCGCGCCACGCGCCGCAGCGAGCGGCTGCCGGCGCGCACCACCACCCAGATCAGCAGCGCCAGCAGGGGCAGCTCCAGCAGCAGGGGCCAGAGCAGGCCGTCGGCGATGCGCGCGGTGATGTGCTCGCGCAGGGCCAGCGGTTCGAGCGCGACGTAGCGCAGGCCATCCGTGCCCCGCAGGCTGAAGCTGCGCCAGGTCGAACCCTCGAACTCCAGCCACTGGAAACCCTCGCCGACGCGCGCCGGATCCAGTCGCGGCGCGCCCGCGGTGTGCAGCAGCAGCACGTCGCCGCGCCAGACGTGGAACAGACGGTGGCGTTCGTAGGCGTGGCCGCCCGCGCCCTGCGGGGCCGCCCCCAGCGCGCCCATCTCGCCCTGCCATACGGGCAGCTCGTGCGGCAGGTCCAGCGCCAGGCCCGGGGCGTGCAGGAGGCTGCGCGCGAGCACCTCCAGCCCGCGCACCGAGGTCGCGAGGTCGCCGTCCAGCAGTTCGTCCACCTCGGTTCGCGCGGCGCGCCAGCTGGCCCAGGCGCTGAGCAGCCCGGTCAGGACCGCCACCAGCAGCAGCCCCAGCAGCAGCGGACGGGAGAGCGTCCTCACGCCGGCAGCAGGCGGTAGCCGATGCCGCGCACGGTGCCGATGCGGCTGGCCCCGAGCTTGCGGCGCAGGTGGTGGATGTGGACCTCCAGCGTGTTGCTGCTGACGTCCTCGTCCCAGCCGTACAGGCGCTGCAGCAGCAGCTCACGCGAGACCACGCGGCCGCTGGCCTCGACCAGCGAGTGCAACAGGGCGAACTCGCGCCGTGGCAGGTCGAGCAGGACACCGCCGAGGCGCGCCTCGAAGCGCACCGGATCGAGCTCGATCCCGGCATGCGCCAGCTGCATGCGCGGCGCGCTCTCGCGCCTCCGCAGCAGGGCGCGCAGGCGCGCCAGCAGTTCGGCCGGATCGAAGGGCTTGGCGAGGAAGTCGTCGGCGCCGCCGTCGAGCGCCTCGACCCGCTGCCCGACGCTGTCGCGCGCGGTCTGCACCAGCAGCGGGATCGCGCAGCCGGCGGCGCGGGCCTGGCGCACCAGGCGCTGGCCGTCGAGCC
>JANJTY010000390.1 GCA_024710865.1 Lysobacteraceae bacterium
GCGCTGCGGCATCGAGGCGGAGGCCGTTGCGCTGGCCCGCGCCCTGGCCGTGACCACCTACCGCAGCGAGGCCGAGTTCGCGCGCCGCTTCGCCGCACCCGCGCAGCAGGTCGACGGATGCTGGCGCCTGCCGGTGCAGGACTACCTCGACGCGCAGGGCCGCCGCTTCGCCCAGCGCTTCGCGTCCGAGCGCTACCGCCTGCGGTCCGAATCGCTCGACCTGCACCGCATCGAGCCTTCCGCGCTGCGCGTACCGCT
The DNA here is from genome assembly GCA_024710865.1 of Lysobacteraceae bacterium. GTDB lineage: Bacteria > Pseudomonadota > Gammaproteobacteria > Xanthomonadales > Xanthomonadaceae > JANJTY01. Next base: position 259 of record JANJTY010000390.1, read on the forward strand.
GCACCTGCTGGCGGTGCGCGAGGACCGCCTGGTACCGCTGGCCGACAGTGCCGAGTTGGCGCGCGCCGCGCGCGCCGAACTGAGCGAGATCGGCAGCGACTACGGCCACGACGCCTTCCTCAAGGAAGCCGCGCAGGTCTCGCGCTGGCTGCAGCGGGTGCTGGCCGGGCAGCGGGAGGGACGAATGCGACGCGTCACGCGCGCCGCCTGAGCCCTGCCTCGTTCAAAGCCCAAACAAGGAAATCCCCGTGAGCCAGAACCCCTGCACCACCGCGGTGCGCGCCGGCATCGACCGCGATCCCGCCTTCGGCGCCGTGGTGCCGCCGCTGCACCTGTCCACCAACTTCAGCTTCGCCGGCCTCGACGGCAAGCGCGCCTACGACTACACCCGCAGCGGCAATCCCACCCGCGACATCCTCGGCAATGCCCTGGCCGAACTCGAGGGCGGCGCCGGCGGCGTGGTCACCGCCAGCGGCATGGCCGCCATCACCCTGGTGCTGAACCTGCTCGCACCGGGCCAGCGCCTGGTCGTGCCGCACGACGGCTACGGCGGCTCCTTCCGCCTGTTCAAGGCGCTGGCGGCCAAGGGCCACTTCGTCCTCGACGTGGTCGACTTCCACGCCCCCGGCGCCTTCGACGCGGCGCTGGCGCAGAAGCCCGCCCTGGTCTGGATCGAGACCCCGAGCAATCCGCTGCTGCGCATCACCGACATCGAGGCCTGCGCGCGCAAGGCCAGGGCCGTCGGCGCCCTGGTGCTGGTCGACAACACCTTCCTATCGCCCGCGCTGCAGCGGCCCATCGCGCTGGGCGCCGACCTGGTGCTGCACTCGACCACCAAGTACATCAACGGCCACAGCGACGTCGTCGGCGGCGCGGTGGTCGCGCGCGAGCAGTCGCTGCACGAGCAGCTCACCTGGTGGGCCAATGCGCTGGGGTTGACCGGCGCGCCCTTCGACAGCTTCCTCACCCTGCGCGGTCTGCGCACGCTCAGCGTTCGCCTGCGCGCGCACGAGGAGAACGCCGACCTGCTGGCCGAGCGCCTGGCGCGCGATGCGGCCGTGCGCGCGGTGCACTACCCGGGCCTGGCCTCGCATCCGGGCCACGCCCTGGCGCGGCGCCAGCAGGCTGGCTTCGGCGCCATGCTGAGCTTCGAGCTCGCCGGTGGACGCGAAGCGGTGGCGGCCTTCGTCGATGGCCTGTCCTGCTTCACCCTGGCCGAATCGCTGGGCGGGGTGGAAAGCCTGATCGCGCACCCGGCCAGCATGACGCACGCGGCGATGACGCCCGAGGCGCGCGCGGCGGCCGGCATCGGAGAGGGCCTGCTGCGCCTGTCGGTCGGCATCGAGCACGGCGACGATCTGCTCGCGGACATCGAGCGCGGCCTGGCGCGCGCCCGTGCGGTCAGCGGGAAACGGACGGAGGTGGCGGCATGAGCGGATTCGCGGCGGCACTGGCGCGCCACGCGTGCGCGCAGCGGGAGGCCTGGGTATCGCACCATGGCCTGGGTGTGGCCCTGATCGGCACTGGCCAGGTGGCGCGCGCCCTGGCGCGGCAGCTGGACGCCGCGGCGCCCGCCGGCCTGCACCTGGCCCAGGTGGTGAACCAGCGCGGCGCGCTGGACTGGCAGCGGCCGGGCTGGGAGGCGGCGCTGGACGCGCACGCGTCCGAGTGGCCGAAGACCCGTCCGCGCCAGGACGCGAGCCCGCGCCTGTCGCCCTTCGCGGGCCTGGTGATCGACGCCAGCGCCAGCGACGCGGTGGCGGCCTCGCACGCGGAGTGGCTGGCCGCGGGTCGCGTGGTCGTCACCGCCAACAAGCGCGCCCTGGGCGAATCGGCCGCGCGCGCCGCCGCGCTGCAGGCGGCGCTGGCGCGCGGTGGCCGATACGGCGACAGCGCCACGGTGGGCGCCGGGCTTGGCGCGATCGCGCGGCTGCGCGCCTTCGTCGCCTGCGGCGAACCGGTGCACGAGATCGCCGGTGTGCTCTCCGGCAGCCTGGCCTGGCTGTTCGACCGCTTCGACGGTCGCCGCGGCTTCGCCGAGCTGGTGGACGAAGCGCGCCTGCTGGGCCTGACCGAACCCGACCCGCGCCAGGACGTGGCCGGCCTCGACGTGGCGCGCAAGCTGCGCATCCTCGCGCGCGCCGCTGGCTGGCGCGTGGACGACGATGCGATCCGCATCGATCCGCGCCTGCAGCGGGTGCTGGACGCGCCGCCAGCGCAGGCCTTCGCCCGCCTGGATCGCGAGCTGGATGATCTGTTCGCGCAACGCCCCGACGCCGACGCGCGCCTCGCCGTGGTGGCGCGGGCGCGGCCCGAGGGCGGACGGATCGAACTCGAATGGCTGGCGCGCGACGACGCCCTCGCGCAGCGGCGCGGCTGCGAGAACTGCGTGCAGATCCGCACCCGCCGCTACGACGAGCACGCGCTGGTGCTGCGCGGCCCCGGCGCGGGACCGGCGCTGACCGCCGCGGCGCTGATCGAGGACGTCCTGCGCCTTGCGCCGCCGCGCGCACCGGGGCTGGCGGCCTGAGCGGACTTGGCGGGAGCCGATGGGCGCTCAGCGCGGCGGAAGGCAGGGCAGCTGACGCAGCCCAAGGTGTTCGACGAAGGGCAGGTAGTCGCGGTCGGCGTGCAGGAGTTCGAAGTCGGACAGGATGCAGCGCGTGGCGATCAGCGTCTCCACCGTCTTGCGCACCGTCACGCCCAGCGCACGCAGACGACGGAAATTGCGAGCGGCTTCGACCGCGACATCCGCTCCGCCGATCAGCACCAGTTCGCAGGCCGAGAGCATCCGGCGCGCACGCTCGAAATCACGATCACGGGTGAAGCCCTGCAGCACCTCGGTCAGGATGAGATCGCCGATGGCGATGGGCTCGCTGCCCAGCAAGCGGTCCAGGGCCGCGGTCTCCGGCGCATCCACGCCGCGGAAGTAGTCGATCCAGACGCTGGAGTCGACCAGGATCATGCTCGCCTCAGCGGTCGCGGCGCATGGCTTCGAGATCGCCCTGCCAGTCGAGCTTGCCGCGCAGTTCGCGGATGCGGCCCTGCTGACGCAGGCGCAAGAGCGTGCGCAGCCCGAGCTCGACCGCCTCCCGCTTGGTCTTGAGGCCGGTCGCGCGCAGCGTCTCGGCCATCAGCTTGTCGTCAATCACGATGTTGGTTCGCATGGTGTGTACAAAATGGAAGCCATGTACACAAAGGTACGCGCGTGCGCGACTGCATGTCGAGCAGATGACGAAAACTGGCCCGGCAGCTCAGGAGCGAGCCAGGAGGATGTCTCCCGCACGGCTCCCGCCGTGCTTACGAGGGTGCTGCCGCTGGCTTACTGACGGCGTTCATCCTCGCGTTGCAGTTGATCATCGCGCTTCTTCCGTCTCTTGTTCACTTCGCGAAAGGCATGGTCCCGCATGTCCCCAGAAATGGCTGGAGCCGCGCGCTCAAGCCAGCTCGGTTGGTGTGCCTCACCGCCGCCCTGCGCGAAGTATTTCCCGAGCCGGAGGCCGTGGTCGCGCGCCTGGGCGGCGAAGAGTTCGCCGTGCTTCTGCCCGATGCGTTGGCGGGCGAGGCCTGGACACGCGGAGAGGCGGTGCACGCGTCGCTGGGCATGGCCGACGCGCATGCTTCCGGGCCGCCGGTCTTGCGTGGCAGCGGCGGCGTTGCAGGGTTCCATGCGTCCAGCCATGCCGGCGCCGACGACCTGCTGCGTGCGCTTGGCCGCGCCCTGTATCGCGCCAAGGGCGAGGGCCGCGATCGCATCTTCCCGGCCGATCGAGCCGCGCCAGCCTGCGGATAACGAAAAGGGGCCGGTCTTGCGACCGGCCCCGTTCGTGCGCTGCAGCGGACCGCGGCGATCGCCGCAGCGATCAGTAGCGGTAGTGCTCCGGCTTGTACGGGCCTTCCACCGGCACGCCGATGTAGTCGGCCTGCTCCTGGGTCAGGCGGGTCAACTTCACGCCGATCTGCTCCAGATGCAGGCGCGCGACTTCCTCGTCCAGCTTCTTGGGCAGGCGGTAGACCGTCTTCTCGTAGCGGTCCTTGTTCGCCCACAGGTCGATCTGGGCCAGGGTCTGGTTCGAGAACGAGTTCGACATCACGAAGGCCGGGTGGCCGTGGGCGCAGCCCAGGTTCACCAGGCGGCCTTCGGCAAGCAGGTAGATGCTGCGGCCGCTGTCAAAGGTGTAGCGGTCGACCTGCGGCTTGATGGTTTCCTTCTTCGCGCCGCTGGCGTTCAGGCGGTCGACCTGGATCTCGTTGTCGAAGTGGCCGATGTTGCAGACCAGGGCGTTGTTCTTCATCGCCTGCATGTGCTCCAGGCGGATGATGTCCTTGTTGCCGGTGGTGGTGACGAAGATGTCGGCCTCGTGGATCACGTCCTCGACGGTCTTGACCTCGAAGCCTTCCATCGCCGCCTGCAGCGCGTTGATCGGGTCGATCTCGGTGACGATGACGCGCGCGCCCTGGCCGCGCAGGCTGTGCGCACTGCCCTTGCCGACGTCGCCGTAGCCGCAGACCACGGCGGTCTTGCCGGCGATCATCAGGTCGGTGGCGCGCTTGATCGCGTCGACCAGCGACTCGCGGCAGCCGTAGAGGTTGTCGAACTTGCTCTTGGTGACCGAGTCGTTGACGTTGATCGCCGGCACCAGCAGCTTGCCGGCCTCCATCATCTGATAGAGCCGGTGCACGCCGGTGGTGGTCTCCTCGGAGACGCCGCGCCAGTCCTTCGCCACCGCCTTCCAGAAGCCGGGGCGCTCGGTCTTGGTGCGGCGCAGCAGGTCCTTGATCACCTGCTCCTCGTGGTTGCCCGAGGGCGTGTCGATCCAGGTGTCGCCGTTCTCCATGTCGACACCCTTGTGGATCAGCAGGGTGGCGTCGCCGCCGTCGTCGACGATCAG
>JANJTY010000443.1 GCA_024710865.1 Lysobacteraceae bacterium
GCCATCGGCGAGTATCTCCCGTCGCCGACCATCGGCACGCTCGCGGACGGCGAGAACAGCATCAATACGCACCTGCAACTTGGGTTCGTCCTGCGGTGGCCGGTGGCCAAGCCGCCCGCCGACACCGATCATCCTGTTCAACCATCAAGATGGCAGAAGGTGGCGGGCTGGCTGGCATTCATGGGGTGGAACCGTGCAGCGACGGAGCCTCTGGGTGCGCTGTCGGTCGTGGCGTCGCGGGGCCGGTCTCGTGGGAGGCTTGGGTTGCCGATCGCAAAACGGGTTCTCTTACGTGGACGCGCCTCTGCGCGCCGCTGGACGCCCCTATGCGCGGAAAGAGCCTTGACCATTCGGACGCATCCCCGCCTTCGGCCCACCGGTTCCCTGACTGTGACGCCTGTACTCAGAATCCGGGCGAAGACCGCGCCGGTTTCAATGTGCCTGCCAGTGCGCGTGATCGCGTCCTGCGTGCGACCGCTGCGCTCTTCGCAATCCAGTTGAATACGTATGCAGGCGCTTGCCCCTGCGAAGCGCCCGCACCTAGGCTGCGCGACGGGGAATGCGGGGGCAGGCGATGCTGCCGCGTCGCGCCGGGCGGGGGCCTGGTTCGAGCGGTTTGCGGCATCGCCTCCATCGTTGCAGTCGGGGAGGGAAAACATGAGCACACCGCATCGGCAGCCGCTGCCGGTCGTTTCCTGCGCGCGTGGAATCGGGGCGCGTTTGCGCAGGTGGGTCCTGTCCACGCTGGCGCTGCCGGCGCTGCTTCTGGGCGCACACGTGGCGCCGGCGCGGGCCGAGGTGGCCCTGCATGCGTTCAACTGGCCCTACGCCACGGTCGAGGCGCGCGCCGCCGAGATCGCCGAGCGCGGCTACCGCGCCGTGCTGGTGGCGCCGCCGCTGCGTTCGCAGGGCAGCGCCTGGTGGGCGCGCTACCAGCCGCAGGACTACCGCGTCATCGACCACCCGCTGGGCGACACCGAATCGTTTGTCCGCATGCAGCAGGCCCTGCGCGATGCCGGCGTGCGCCTCTACGCCGACATCGTGCTCAACCACATGGCGAACGAATCGGGCTGGCGCAGCGACCTGAACTATCCCGGCAGCGCGGTGCTGGCCGCCTACGCCGCCGATCCGGCGCGCTACGCGCGGCTGCGCCTGTTCGGCGACCTGCGCTGGAATTTCCTCTCGCAGCCCGACTTCGGGCCGTCGGTCTGCATCGACGATTACGACAACGTCTGGAAGGTGCAGAACTGGCGTCTCTGCGGCGATGCGCCCGATGTCGGCCTGCCCGACCTGGTCGCGAACGACTGGGTGGTGGCGCAGCAGCAGCAGTACCTGCGCTCGCTCAAGGCCCTCGGGGTGACGGGTTTCCGCATCGATGCGGCAAAGCACATGAGCAACGCGCACCTCAACCGCGTGCTGACGCCCGATATCCGCAGCGGCGTGCATGTGTTCGGCGAGATCATCGTCTCCGGCGGCGCGGGCGACACCGGCTACGACCGTTTCCTCGCGCCCTACCTGGCCGAGACCGGCCACGGCGCCTACGACTTCCCGCTGTTCGAGTCGATCCGCCGCGCCCTGCGCTTTGGCGGCAGCATGAACCAGCTGGTCGATCCCGGCGCCTACGGCCAGGCCCTGCCCGGCAGCCGCGCCGTCACCTTCGCGGTGACGCACGACATCCCCAACAACGGCATCTTCCGCTACCTCATCCTCGACCCGGTCGACGAGCGCCTGGCCTACGCCTACCTGCTCGGCCGCGACGGCGGCATGCCGCTGGTCTACACCGACCAGAACGAGAGCGGCGACGGCCGCTGGGTGGAGGCCTGGCGCCGCGCCGACCTCGCCGCCATGATCCGCTTCCACAACGCCGCGCACGGCAGCGACATGCGGGTGCTCTCGCACGGCGATTGCCACCTGCTGTTCCGCCGCGGCGACCGCGGCCTGGTCGGCATCAACAAGTGCGGCGCCAGCGTCGAGGCCTGGGTCGACATGGCCGGCAGCGCGACCTGGTGGTACGCGAACTACCGCGACGTGCTCGATCCGGCCAGCGTGGTGAACGTGCAGAGCCGCTGGCACCGCTTCGTGCTGCCGCCGCGGCAGGCGCGGATGTGGCTGCGCGACTGAGATGACCGAGGCTCCCGCGGGTCGCGCGGCGGCCCGCGGGGAAGCCTGCACGTCGACCTGCGGCGCTGCGGCGCGCGTGCCTGTGCCAGGACGGGCCGCGACGTCGCCGGTGCGACTGGACTCAGCGCGGGATGACGGGCTGGACCCGGCGCGTGGCCAGCATCGGCAGGCGCGAACCGTCGTGGTACTCCACGATGCCTTCCATCGAGTTCCCGTCCTCGGTCAGCCGCGCCAGGAACCGCACATCGCCCTCGCGCGAGGCAACGATCATGCGCACCGCGTCGCCCTCGACCGTGAGTTCGCGGATCGCGAGCGTGTTGGTCAGGTACATCGTGATCGAGCCCGCCCACGCACCGTCGAGCGGACCCAGCGCGAAGAAGCCAGGGGAAGTGCGCTCGCCCACGCGCATGGTGAAGTCCCACAGGCCCTGCAGGTCGGCGCCGTCGCCGTGCGCGGCCGGCGCTGCGGCAGATGCCGGCGCCGGCCCGGCGTGCGACGCCTGCGCGCGCGCCGCGCCGGATGCGGACAGGCCGGCAACCAGCACGGCGGCGAACACCGCCGGCAGACACGCGGCGATCCCGGTACGGCGATTTCGTTGAGGCTCCATGGCGGCGGACATGGCGATGCATTCCTGTTCGAGCGTGGTGGTGCAGCGTAGTTCGAGCGAGCTGCCCGCGCGTGCCGCTTCGGCGCGCGGCAGCCACGGCTCGGCGCAGAGGGTGGTCGCCGGCTGCTGCAGCGGCTGCGAAGGGGGCCGCAGGCGCATCGGCCGACGCGGCGTCGGGTGGTGCGGAAGGTCGGACCGAACGGGCGCCCGTGCATGCCGGACTGCGGGTGGGGCTCGTGCGCAGATGCCACGTCGTTCCGCGCGACTTGCGCCGGGCGAAGGAGCGCGAGGCGCTGGATACCGCGAGCGAGAAGGACGGCGAGCGTCGCTGGCGCTGCATCCCGCCGCCGCCCGGAACCAACCGGACCTACCCCGGACCAACCGCCGCGCGCCGCACCGCGTGCAGCTGGCCCTCCTCGTCCACCCGCCAGTCGAAGTGGGTGTCGAACCAGGCGCGGTCGGCGTGGGTCCAGCCGGCCTCCGGGGCCGGTGTTTCGGGCAGCCAGCGGTACGCGCCGTCGGACAGCGAGAACTCGACCGCGCGTGGACCGTCGGCGCTGGTGGCGATGCGCACGTAGCGGCTGCCGTCGGGTGCGCTGGCGACGGCGGCGACGCCGCCGAGCAGGGCCGGGCGCGGCGCATCGACCAGCGGCGTCACGCCCAGGCTGCGGCTGTCGAGCACGCGCTGCTCGAAGCGGTACAGGCCGGGGCGGGCGAAGCGGCTGCGGTCGAGGAAGCCGCGCAGGGGCGCGGGCTGGGCCAGTCCATCCAGCGCTTCGCCCAGGTCGCCGCCGGTGCAGGGGCCGAGCGAGGCGACGCGCGGCAGGCCGGTTCCGGCCGTGAGCAGCAGACAGTGGCCGTAGTAAGGCTGCGCGCCGACCTGCAGGACCAGGGCGTCGTCGCGCGCGGCCAGGGTGGCCAGGGCATGGATGCGCGGCGGGGCGGCGCGCTCCGCCGCTGGCTCGATGCCGGCCGCCTGCAGCAGCCGCGCCGGGTCCAGCGTCTGGCTGCCGAGGCGCAGGATGAAATGCGCCTCCGCGCCGACGTAGCCGGGCTGCGCGCGCTCGCTGCGCCAGTGGAAGTCGCTCGCCAGGGTGTCGATCTCGAAGGCGCCGACACGCTCGCTGCGGACCGCCTCGCTCGCGCGCAGCACGCGGTAGCGCAGGCGCAGGCCGTCGAGCGGATCGTCCGCGCTGCGCGCCAGACGCGGTAGCCAGTCGCTCCAGGCCGCATCCTCCGCGGTCGGATGCGTGCGCAGCGGGATCGCCACGCCGGCGCGCGGCGAGGCCTCGCCCGCCTCGACCCGCAGCAGGCGCTTGCGCTCGGTGAACAGGACCACGGCACCGGGCACGATGCGCAGCTCGCCCTCGCTGCGTGCGTCCGCCAGCCAGAGCGGGCCGGGCCGTTCCGTGGCGATGTGGCCGCCGGACAGCGCGGCGATCTGCAGGTGCGGCGCGGGCGTGGCCTGGGCCCAGCGCTCGGCCAGTTCGGTGGGAACGGCCACCTCGATCGCCAGCAGCAGCGCTTCGCCATCCTGCGTGGGCGGCACATCGGCCAGCCAACGGCTCAGACCGCCACCCGCGAGCGCGAGCGCGGCGACCAGCAGCGGCGGCAGCGCGATGCGCACCGGCAGCGTGGTCGCGGGCGCCGCCCGGACCAGCACCAGGCTTGCGACCAGTCCCAGCACGAAGCCCGCCGCCGCGCCAAGCAGTGCGACCAGCACGACCAGGAGGCCGCTGCCGCCTTCGAACGAGGACACGCCGTGCCAGTCGGTGGCGCGATCGGCGATCAGGCCGCCCAGCAGCAGGCCGAGCCCGGCGCAGAGCGCGCCCATGGCGAGTGGGAACAGCCAGGTGGGGGCAGACGAACGCATGCGGCGGAGAGGCGTGGCTGGGATGGGGGCGGTCGGGCGGGAGACTCCCTGCCTGTAGGAAGAGCAACGCAGAGTTGGGCGGCGCGGGGACAGAGGTGCGCCGGCCCGCGCCGTGGCGATGGCAGGGTCTTTCGTGCTGGATCGTATGAAGGGCCGGAAGCCGCATCCCGTGGGGGCGGGGGCTTCCCGTGCGGGCTGCCGGTGGCGGCGGCTGGTCGCGTCCCTGGGGCGCGAACGGCGGACGTGCCGCGGGCGGCCGTTTCAGTCCATTCTGGGAGGTGTTCTTCGTGACTCGATCTGCTGCGCTTCTGGCCCTGGTCGGGCCGTTCCTGATGTCCGCGGCGGGGGCCGCGGTGTGCGACCGCATCGTGCTGCCGCAACCCGGCGGTGTGACCCACGACTACCAGGTCGTGCTGGGCGAGATGCGTCGGGTGACATGCTTCTCGTTCGACTATCGCTGCAATCCCGACCATCCCTGGGACAACCACTTCTACCCGCAGGGCTCTCCGCCCGTGTACGGGGCCTGCGTGCGCAGTCGCCCGCGTGGCCAGGACTGGCAGGACGACTGGTTCTACATTCCTGCAACCGGCTGCGATGGGGCGGGTGATGCCGACACACTGGAGATCCACACGGGTCCCGGCCACGAC
>JANJTY010000494.1 GCA_024710865.1 Lysobacteraceae bacterium
GCCCGGTCGTCCAGCTTGGCCAGACTGCCTACGGCGCTCAATGAGTCACAGAGTAAGGTGAAGGGGTGGCGGATGTCCAGCGCGCGCAGGCGCACCACGCGCGCTTCCGCGTCGCGCGCATCGAGTGCCCAGGCCATCAGATAGGCCGCGTCCGAGGGCAAAAGCAGCAAGTCCCCACGCTTGAGCGCCTGCACGGCCTGTTCGACCAGGCGCGGCTGCGGGTGGGTGGGATGGATTTCGATACGCCGGCTCACAGGGCGGCTATCATGCCCGCCCTTCGCTTCGGGAAACAGTCCGGCATGCTGTATCTGATCCTCGGGCGCGACGCCGCCGATGCGCTGCCGCGCCGCCTGGCCGCGCGTCCAGCCCACCTGCAGCGCCTGCAGGCACTGCGCGACGAGGGCCGCCTGGTGCTGGCGGGTCCTCTGCCCGCCATCGACGCGCCGGATCCGGGTCCGGCCGGTTTCGCCGGCAGTTTGATCGTTGCCGAATTCGGTTCGCTGCAGGCCGCGCGCGACTGGGCGGACGCCGATCCCTATGTCGCGGCCGGCGTGTACGCCGCGGTCGAGATCCATCCGTTTCGCCAGGTGCTGCCATGAGCGAGCGCCTGGAACGGATCCGCGCGCGGCTGGTCGAAGCCTTGTCGCCGAGCGAGATCGAGCTGATCGACGAGAGCCACAAGCACATCGGCCATGCGGGAGCGCGCGACGGCCGCGGACACTTCGCCCTGCGCATCCGCAGCGAAGCCTTTCGAGGACTCGCCCCGCTGGCGCGCCACCGGCAGGTCTACGAGGCCCTGGGCGAGCTCATGCAGAGCGACATCCATGCGCTTGCCATCCAGGCCCGTGCCCCGGACGAGGCCTGATCGGCAAGCGCCACCCGCATTCCCATTCCAAGGCAGGACAACGACCATGCACCGCCAGCCCCTTCGCGCAGCGCTTCCCCTCGCTTTCCTTCTGGCCCTTGGCGCCTGTGCGCCAGCCCCGCAGGAGGGTGCCGACCCCCGCCAGCACGCCCTGGTGGGTGCGCCCGATGGCGACATGGTCGTGGCGGTCCAGGGCGAAGTGGTGACGGCGCCGCTGCTCGATGTCTTCGCGCGCGGCCGCGGGCTGGATCCGGCCGATCCCGGGCAGCGCCAGCGCGCGCTGGAGGCGCTGGTCGAGACGATCGTGCTGGCGCAGACCGCGCTGCGCTCCGAACTGGGCAGCAAGCCTGACGTGCAGGCGGAGATCACGCTCGCCCGCCTGCTGCAGGCGTCCGGTCGTCAGATGGCGCAACTGCGCGGCGAAATCCAGGTCGGCGAGGCCGAGCTGCGCGCCTACTACGAGCAGGAAGCGGCGCGCGCCGGCGACACCGAGTACCACCTCGCGCACATCCTCTTCCAGGACGAAGCCATGGCCCGCCAGGTGGCCGAACGGGCCAACGCCGCCGGTGCGGATTTCGATGCGCTGATGGCCGAGTTCGGGTCCGGCGCGGCGCTGCAGGCGCGCGACCTGGGCTGGAGCAACCTGACCCAGCTGCCGGAGTCCTTCCCCGAAGTCCTGCGCCAGCTGCAGGACGGCCAGACCGCGCCGGTGCCGGTGCAGTCGCCGCACGGCTGGCACGTGCTGCGCCGCATCGCTTCGCGTCCGTTCGAGCGTCCGGGCTTCGAGCAGGTCAAGGAGGGCGCGCGCCGCCTGCTGACCGAGCGCCTGCTGGCCGAGCGCGTGCGTGGTCTGCGCGAGGCGGCGCAGGTGCAGTACGCGGCCCAGTCCGCGCCGACCCAGCCGACCCAGCCGACTCCGGCCGAGCCCGCGCGCTGACACGCAGCGCTTCGGTTACGCCGGTTTAGACCATAATTGCAGCCCGGTCCCCGCCTTCAGTCCATGAGCGCACGCATCCTCGACGGCAAGCGCATCGCCGATGCCCTGATCGAACACCTGCGCCGTCGCGTGCGCGTGCGCGTCGCGGAAGGCGCGCCGCCGCCCGGCCTGGCCGTGATCCTGGTCGGCGACGATCCGGCCTCGACCGTCTACGTGCGCAACAAGCGGCGCGCGGTCGAGCGCATCGGCTTCCAGTCCTTCGACCATGACCTGCCGGCCGACACCGACGAGGCCGCGCTGTACGACCTGATCGACCGTCTCAACGCGGATCCGCGCGTCAACGGCATCCTGCTGCAGCTGCCGCTGCCCGAGCACATCGATGCCGCCGCCCTGATCCAGCGCATTGATCCGTCCAAGGACGTCGACGGCTTCCATCCCGAGAACGTCGGGCGCCTGCTGCTGCGCCAGCTCGGCCTGCGACCCTGCACCCCGCGCGGCATCATGACCTTGCTGGCGCATACCGATCGTCCGGTGCGCGGACGCAATGCGGTGGTGGTGGGCGTGAGCAACCACGTCGGCCGGCCGATGGCGCTCGAACTGCTGATCGCTGGCTGCACCGTCACCTCCTGCCACAAGTTCACCCCGCGCGCCGAACTCGAGCGCCAGGTGCGCGCGGCCGACATCCTGGTCGTCGCGGTGGGCAAGCCCGGACTGGTTCCGGGCGAGTGGGTCAAGCCGGGCGCGGTGGTGATCGACGTCGGCATCAACCGCATGGACGATGGCCGCCTCTGCGGGGACGTAGGCTTTGCCGCCGCGGCCGAGCGTGCCTCCTGGATCACGCCGGTGCCGGGCGGCGTCGGCCCGATGACCGTCGCC
>JANJTY010000528.1 GCA_024710865.1 Lysobacteraceae bacterium
CGCATAACCAAACGCCCCCCCCCCCCCCCTCCCCCCACCCCGCGCCCCCGCTCCGGGGAGAGGGAATAGAAGCCCCGCCACCGGCAGCCACCCCCCCCCAAAGCCCACCACGCCCCGCTTTTCGCCGTTGCGAATCACGAATCACGGCTCCTCAGCGAATCCCGAATCACGAATCCCGGCGGTCAAATGACCCTCACCCAGCTCCGCTACTTCGTCGCCATCGCCGACGCCGGCCTGAACATCACCCAGGCCGCCGAGCGCGTGCACGCGACCCAGCCGGGCTTGTCCAAGCAGCTCACGCAGCTGGAGGACGAGCTCGGGTTCCTGCTGTTCGTGCGCCGGGGACGCTCGCTGGAGGCGATCACGCCGGAAGGGCGGCAGATCCTGGAGCGCGCCCGCACCATCCTGGCCGAGGCCGACAACATCCGCGCCTTCGCCGCCAACCGACGGCGCGAGACGCGCGGCAGCCTGACCCTGGTCACCACGCACACCCAGGCCCGCTACGTGCTGCCGGCGGCGCTGGCGCGACTCAAGCAGGACTATCCCGAGCTCTCGCTGCACCTCAAGCCGGTGGGCGAAGGCGAGGCGCTGGGCCTGATCGAACGCGGCGAGGCCGACCTCGCCCTGGTCAGCAGCGCCGGCGACGCGCCGGGCGGCGGCCTGGCCGTGCCCCTGTTTCGCTGGAGTCGCGTCGTGCTGGTGCCAGCCGCGCACCGGCTCGCCACGCTGGCGCGCGCGCCCAGCCTGGCCGAACTGGCGGAGGAAAATCTGGTCAGCTACGAGTCCACCAACCGCCCCGAGTCATCCCTGCGCCAGGCCTTCGCGACCGAGAACCTGGCGCCGCGCGTCGCGCTGACCGCGCGCGATGCCGACTTGATCAAGACCTATGTCCGCGCCGGTCTCGGCGTCGGCATCCTGGCCGAGATGGCCCTGCTGCCCGAGGACCGCCAGGACCTCGTCGCCCTGCCTGCGCCGGGCGCGATTCCCGAATGCACCGCCTACGCCGTGCTGCCGCGCGAGCGGGTATTGCGCGATTACAGCCTCGACCTGTTGCTGGCGCTGGCGCCGCAGCTCGACCGCATCGACCTGCGCCGGGCGCTGGAAGGTGTACAGGAGCCAAACTGGCCGACCGCCCCGCGCTGGGAAATCCCCGCCGTACCGGGGTAAGGTTGATTCGCGGCGACCGGCCGCGTCGGGAAAGGGGAATTCCGGATACGTCGCTTTCTTGTTTCATTTGCATGCGCCGTATTGATCACCCCCGCGGCCTTCGCCTCGAGCTACTACCACGACCCGGGCCCGCTGGCCGCGCGGTCGATCGAAGCCCGCGCCAGCAGCGAGGCCTGGGACGAGGTACAGGCCCTGCGCAAGCGCACCCCGGTGCGCTTGCCGGACCAACCGTTCGGACGCTTCGGCACGGACGGCCAGGAACTGCTGCTCGGGCCGGACGGCCGCGCCGCACAGCTGTTCCGCGGCCACGGCGACGATCCCGACAGTGCCTGGCTCGGTCAGTACACGTACGAAGGCGATTGGCTGCAGTTCGAACTGCACCGGGTCGCGATCGATCCCGCCGGATTCGATGCCTGGTGGGAAACCCAGCGCGTGCAGCGCGAGAAGGACGCCGCCGAAGAAGCCGAATGGCGCGCCGAGCACGCGCCGAGCCTGCGCCGTCTGGTCGAGGCGCTGGAATCCGCCGAGCCGGACGCGCTGGAGAAACTCGCCGACGTCGACCCGGAGAACTTCCCGCCCGAATTCATCGAGCATCTGGCGTCGCTCGACGCCGAGTCCCGCCAGGCCATGCTCGACGACACCAGGGCCCAGCTCGACCCGCCTGACGCGGAGACGGTCGGGGGCGAGGCCGGAAGCGGAGCGGAACTGCCGCAGGAAGGACTCTCGCTGCGCCTGCTGCCCATCCCGTACGGCGACGGCTGGCTGCTGGTGGACGAGAACGACGTGGCCTCGATGGCGAACAGCTGGAATGCCTGGGGCCGGCTGTCCTTCGGACCGACATTCTGGAACGACACGCCGGGACCGGAGGAGAGGATCGAGAACGGCTGGCGCTGGATCACCCTCAAACCGCCGCTGCCGGCGCGCCTGCCGATGGCGCTCACTACGCTGCTGCTGGATGCACCGCGCCTGGTGACCGTGTCCGAATGGCTGGACGATCCGTCCGAGCCAGCCTGGAAGGCGCACGAAGCCACGCTGCGCTTCCGCGTGGACTTCGGCAGCGCGGCCGGCGCGCGCGCCGGCATGGACCTGTTCGGCATCGCGCCGGACGAGCGCTGGCGCGCCACGCTGGTCGAGGTCGAGGTCGACAGCGCCGTCGCCAGCCTGGCCCTGGAACGCTTCTCGCCCTGGGAAGCGGTCGAGGTTCCCACCCGCGGCATCCGCTTCAGCACGCGCTCGCCGCGGAGCGACAGCGAGACCTGCGGCTTCGATTCCAGCGCCGCGGTCAAGGCGAACGTGACCGAGGTGATCGGCGCCGACGCGATCGAATGGGACGCCGATGGCTTCGCCTTCCTGCGCCTGCGCATCGACCCGGGTCGCAGCCAGGGACTGATGAAGGGCGACCAACTCGACGCCGAGGACTATGCCTTCGGCCCCGGCGAGGGACGGGTCGAATCCGTCGATGCGCAGGAAGCCGTCGTGCTCTGGCGCCTGCAGCGCTTCCATCCGTCCATGGAGGTCGAGCCGCCAGTCGTGGGGCTGAGCCTGGTGACGCCGGCCTGGCGGCGGGCTTCGCACGACACCTTCGGAAGCTGGGGCGCGGCCGGCACGGCAACGAAGGTGGAGGGCGAGGCCGACGCAGAGGCGGCCGAGTAGGCACTTCGCATCGCGGCGGCGACCTGCGGCCTGACGAACACGGCGGGCCGCACCGAGGCACGCTGACCGCTTCGCCGGCTCGCGTGCGACTGGATCGAGTCAACTCCTCCGAGCACCTTCGGGATCACCGTCACCGCGTAGGATGTGGTGAGCGGAGCGAACCGCATCATGGGGGCTGTGCCGCGGTAGCGCGGTGTGGCTCTCTTGAGCTCGAAAGCAGCCTTCGTAGGATGTGGTGAGCGGAGCGAACCGCATCAATGGCGTTGTGCCGCGGTCGCGCGGGGTGGCTTTGCTTAGCTTTGGAGCAAAACTTTCGGTGCGTCCTTCGGCCGCCCCGAGTTACTTCTCTTTGCGTGTCCAAAGAGAAGTAACCAAGAGAAAGGACACCCCGGCGAGGCGCCCTCCGGGCATCCTGCCCTGCGGGTGCGCGCGGCGGTCGTGGGGTCCGCTGACGGTGCATCCATGCACCGGCAGCGGCCTCGCGCGCATCCTGCGCGCGCCCCTGCGGGCGATTCCACGCCCACCGCGCCGC
>JANJTY010000141.1 GCA_024710865.1 Lysobacteraceae bacterium
GACCTTGTCTTCGTAGGCCGGGCCGATGCCGCGGCCGGTGGTGCCGATGGCCTTGCCGCCGGCCGCCTTCTCGCGGGCCTGATCCAGCGCGATGTGGTACGGCATGATCAGCGGCGTCGCGGGGCTGATCTTGAGGCGCGAGCGCACTTCGACGCCGTTGCCCTCGAGCTCGCCGATTTCCTTCTGCAGTGCGCCGGGATGCAGCACCACGCCGTTGCCGATCAGGCACAGCGCGTCGTCACGCAGGATGCCCGAGGGAATGAGGTGCAGCACGGTCTTCTTGCCGCCGATCACCAGGGTATGGCCGGCGTTGTGGCCACCCTGGAAGCGCACCACGGCGCCGATGTCCTGCGTCAGCAGGTCGACGATCTTGCCCTTGCCTTCGTCGCCCCATTGAGCGCCCAGAACCACTACTGACTGACCCATGTGAACCTACTCCAAGTGATTGACTCGTTGGGGGGATGAGACAAGAGCGCCCTCTCCCCACCCCCTCTCCCGCTTGCGGGGCCCGCGGCAGCGCTTGCGGACCACGGGTCCGCGCTGCCGTGGGCGCCCGATCCTCCCTGGATCGGGCCGGGGCGCGGGTTGGGAGAGAGGGCAAGCACCGCCAGACGGACCCGCTCCAGGACCGTCTCTGTCTGCCCGAGCACCTCATTGTTCCAGAACCTCAGGACCGTGTAGCGGCGCGCGCGAAACCACCGATCCCTGCGCTCATCCGCTGACGATCCATGCTCTCCGCCGTCCACCTCGATGACCCAACCGAGCTCCAAACAAACAGAATCAACGATGCACGGGCCGAGCCGCTTTTGTCGCTTGAACTTCAGCGCCATGAAGCGGCCTGCGCGGAGGTGGTACCAGAGCCTGTGTTCGGCATCGGTCTGCGCGCTGCGCACGCCCCGGGGCTCTTGCAAGCCTCAGCCTTCGTCCACGCACCTCATCGACCCTTCCAAACTCCAGACGCAGCAAAGCCGGGGCGGACCCCGGCTTTGCGGAATTATCCCCGCTTTCGGAGGGGAGTGCAGCCTTCAACGCACGAGCTGCAGCGAGAGCAGACCGAGCACGACCATCACCGCGCCGAAGACGCGCAGCCGCCGGCTCTCGAACTCCAGCATCTGCCGCGCCAGCTGCTTCCAGCCGTCCGGCGCCGCGAACAGCAGCAGGCCCTCCAGCACCATCACGAGACAGAGCGCGGCGAGCAGGTCCTGCGACATCAGCGCCGCGCCGCTTCGCCCTGGGCCTCGAAGTAGCGCAGGAAGTCGGCGTCCTTGTCGAGCACGATCACCGACTGGCCGTCGGCGAAGGCGCCGCGATAGGCCTCAAGGCTGCGGTAGAAGGCGTAGAACTCTGCGTCGCGGCCATAGGCCCGGGCGTAAATCTCGGCGGCACGGGCATCGCCTTCACCGCGCAGACGCTGGGCGTCGCGTTCGGCTTCGGCCAGCAGCACCGCGCGCTGGCGATCGGCGTTGGACCGGATCGTCTCGGATTCCTCCTGACCCTCGGCACGCAGCTGGTTGGCCACGCGCAGGCGCTCGGCGCGCATGCGGTCGAACACCGAGGCAATCACGGCGCTGTCCTCCGGCAGGTCGAGACGCTTGATGCGCACGTCAACGATCTCGATGCCCAGGCTGTCGGTGCCGCGGTTGGAGACCTCGATCAGGCGCTGGGCGAGGTCGGCGCGTTCACCCGCAACCACGTCCTGCAGGGTGCGCTGCGTGATCTCGTTGCGGATCGCCTCGGTCACGATCGGCGTCAGTCGGCCCAGGGCCGCGCGCTCGTCGCCGTTGGTGGTCTGGAAGAACCGCAGCACGTCCTTGATCCGCCACTTGACGAAGAAGTCGACGTTGACGTCCTTCTTCTCGCTGGTCAGATAGCGCTCCGGGCTCGAGTCCAGGGTCAGGATGCGGCGGTCGAACACCCGCGCGTCCTGCACGAAGGGCAGCTTGAAATGCAGGCCGGGCTGCAGGTCGCTCTTCACCACGCGACCGAACTGGCGCAACAGGCCGACCTGGTCTTCGCGCACGACGAAGATCGACAGCCCCATCAGCAGGGCCAACGCGGCCAGGATCACGAATACCGGTCTCATCGACGTCCCTCCGGCACGCGGCTGCCGCTGGTGCGGGAGCCCTGGGTGCGCTGCGATTCGCGCGCCGCCTCGGTCTGCGGCAGCGCCGAAGTGACCGCGGGTAGACGCGCGGTCGGCGCGTCGGCGCTGGCGCCGCTACCGTCAAGCGGCAGGTACAGCACGTTGCCGCCATCGCCCGCATAGACCTTGCGGTTGTCGGCCAGCACCTGCTGCATGGTTTCCAGGTAGAGACGACGGCGGGTCACTTCCGGCGCCTTGCGGTACTCGTCCAGCAGCAGTTCGAAGCGCTGCGCATCGCCTTCGGCGCGCGCGATCAGGGACTCGCGGTAGCCCTCGGCCTCGTTGCGGATGCGGGCTGCCTCACCGCGGGCCTCGGGCACCACCCGGCTGTCGTAGGCATTGGCCTCGTCCTCGAAGCGCTGCTTGTCCTCGCGCGCCGAAATGGCGTCATCGAAGGCCTCGCGCACTTCGGCCGGCGGACGCGCGTTCTGCAGGTTGAGCACGTTCACCACCAGGCCGGTGCCGTAGGCGTCCAGGGTGGTCTGCAGGCGGGCACGCGCCTCGGCCGCCAGCGCCGCACGCTCGCCGGTCAGGATGGTGTCCATCAGATTCGATCCGATCACGTCGCGCACCGCGCTCTCGGCCGCCTGGCGCAGCGTGTCGTCGGGTTCGCGCGTGCCGAACAGGTACTGGCGCGGATCGTTCGCCACGTACTGAACGTTGAACTCGATCTGCACGATGTTCTCGTCGCGGGTGAGCAGGCGCAGCTGGTCGGAAAGGCTGCGCACCTGGGTCACGTCGACCTTGATCACCTGCTCGATCGGGCGCGGCAGCTTGAAGTTCAGGCCCTGCGGCATGACCCGGTCGAACTTGCCGAAACGCAGCACCACGCCGCGCTGGCGCTCGTCGATCTGCTGCCAGCAGTCGAACACCAGCCAGAGCGCGATCGCGCCAAGGATCAGCCAGCCGAAGCCGCCCAGGCCGGGCGCGCCCTCGCGTCCGCCATCGCCGCCGTTGCCGCCGCCGAAGACGCGGCCGAGGTTGGCCTTGAGGCGGTTGAGGAAGGCCTCCACGTCAGGGCCCTGGTTCTGGTCCCAGGGGTCCTTCTTGCGGCCTCCGGGTTCGTTCCAGGCCATGGCGTGGCGCTCCGGTTGCTTGGGTTCGGTCATGACGCACTCTCCGCGCGGCGTGCCGGCGGGTGGTTGGCGGATGGGGGAAGCGAGCGTAGCGGCGCGCTCATGAAGTCGCGGCGAACGGATTGTAGGAAGCGGCCTCCGGGGCGGCAAGCAACTGCCGGCGCAGGCCTTCGCCCTGCGCGCCCTCGCTGGCGCACAGGCGTTCGGCGGTCTGGCGGGGGAGGTCCAGGTCGAGGTCCCAGCCGTCCTCGTCGGCGCGCTCGTCGCGCACCGCGCCGGATTCGAACAGGCGCGCGCGCAGGCGCCCGGCGCTGGACGGCAGGCGCACCCGGGCGCGCACGCGCTCGCGCCCGAAGCGTCGCGCCAGCTCCTCGCGCAGCAATTCGACCCCGGCACCGCTGGCGGCGGTCAACCAGACCCGTGCCCGTCCGGGCGATTCGATCGCGTCCAGGCGCGGCAGCGCGCCCTCGACCCGATCGATCTTGTTGAGCACCAGCAGCTGCGGCAGGTCGCCGGCACCGATCTCGGCCAGCACTTCGTCCACCTGGCCGATGCGCTGTTCGCGCAGCGGGTCGGAGGCATCGACGACGTGCAGCAGCAGGTCGGCCTCGCGCGCTTCCGAAAGGGTCGAACGGAAGGCCGCGACGAGGTCGTGCGGCAGGTCGCGCACGAAGCCCACGGTATCGGCCAGCAGCACTTCGCCGCAGGCCAGGCCGGGGATCCGCCGCACGGTCGGGTCGAGGGTGGCGAAGAGCTGGTCGGCAACGTACACGCCGGATTCGGTCAGGCGGTTGAAGAGGGTCGACTTGCCCGCGTTGGTGTAGCCGACCAGGGCCACGCGCGGCACCTCGTTGCGCACGCGCGCGCGGCGCATCTGGGTCTGCTGCACTTCAACCTTGGCGAGGCGTGCCTTCAGCGCGTCGACCCGCTTGGCAAGCAGGCGGCGGTCGGTTTCGAGCTGGGTCTCGCCCGGGCCGCGCAAGCCGATGCTGCCGCCGCGCTGGCGCTCCAGGTGGGTCCAGCCGCGCACCAGGCGCGTGGCGAGATGCTTGAGCTGGGCCAGCTCCACCTGCAGCTTGCCCTCATGCGAGCGCGCACGCTGGGCGAAGATGTCGAGGATCAGGCCGGTGCGGTCGACCACGCGGCGGCCCAGGTGCTTCTCCAGGTTGCGCTCCTGGATCGGACTGAGGGTGGCATTGACCAGCACCAGATCGGCATCGTGCAGATCGCAGACCTGCCGGGCCTCGTCGGCCTTGCCGCTGCCGACCAGCATGGACGGATGGGGGCGCTCGAGACGGGCGCCCAGGGTGGCGACGATCTCCGCGCCCGCCGAGCGCGCCAGCTCGCTGAACTCGGCCAGCAACTCCGGATCGTCCTGGCCCGGCGCATAGGGCTGGATCAGGAGGGCACGTTCGCCCCGGCGTGAGCGTTCGAACAGGTCTCGCATCAGGCCGGTTCGTGGTCCTGGCCGGGCTCGTGGCCCTCGGCGCCGTGGGGGCCGGTCAGGCGCACGTTGCGCGCCGGCACCACGGTCGAGATCGCGTGCTTGTAGACCATCTGGCTGACCGTATTGCGCAGCAGCACCACGAACTGATCGAAGGATTCGACCGTGCCCTGCAGCTTGATTCCGTTGACGAGGTAGATCGACACCGGAATGCGCTCGCGGCGCAGGGCGTTCAGGAAGGGGTCTTGCAGGCTCTGTCCCTTGGACATGCGACTCTCCGCTCTGATGTGATTGTTGTTGTAGGGCGGACGCAGCGCCGCGTTGCTCGCTGCGCCCTCCGGCGCCGCCAATCCGAAGTCGGGACGGAACGCCGGGAATTCAAGCGCATCCTACACTGGCGAGGGTCAAGGGCACGGGTTGGCCCGGGCGGGACGTTCAGCCTGAGGCACCCGCCTCGCGACGGGAGAGGAGAAAGGCGGCCAGGGGCAAGTCGCCCGCGGTGGTGATCTTGAGGTTGTCGGCCGCGCCCTCGACCAGGCGCGGGCGATGTCCGAGGCGCTCGACCGCCATGGCCTCGTCGGTCACGGCCACGCCGGCCGCGCGCGCCGTGCGCAGGGCCTGAGCCAGCAGGCCGCGCGGAAAGATCTGCGGGGTCAGCGCTCGCCAGAGGCCCGCGCGCGGCACTGTGGCCTCGCTGCAGCTGGCCGCGTCCGCCCGCTTCAGCGTATCGGCCACGGGCGAGGCCAGCAGCGCGCCATCCGGATGCGCAGTGCCCACCGCGAGCAGGCGCGACAGGTCGTCGCGGCGCAGGCAGGGTCGCGCCGCGTCGTGCACCAGGACCGGATCGGCATCGGCCACGCTGGGCGGAAGCCGGTCCAGCCCGGCCAGCACCGAATCGCAGCGCTCGGCTCCACCGGTGGCGGTCAGCAGCGGCTTGCCGGCCAGGCTGGTCCAGCCCGGCCAGTCCGCATCATCGGCCGCCAGCACCACCACCAGGCCCGAGACACCCGGATGCTCGGCCAGCGCGCGCAGGGTATGGCCGATAACGCTGTCGCCGGCCAGGGCCAGGTACTGCTTGGGACGTCCGGCCCCGACCCGGCTGCCGCGTCCGGCCGCCGGCACCACGCACCAGGTCATTGTGAACGTCCGTCCGTCGCGCCCGGCTTCGGCTCGATCACGCGGTAGAAGGTCTCGTCCTGCCGCACCATGCCGAGCTCGGAGCGCGCCCTTTCCTCCACCGCGGCGTCGCCGGACTTCAGGTCCTCGACCTCGGCCGCGAGCGCGGCATTGCGGCGCCGCAGCTCCTCGTTCTCGACGCGCTGCGCCTCCAGCGCCTGCTGCAGGCGCTCGACCTCCTGCAGCCCGCCGCTACCGACGTGCAGGCGCACCTGCAGGGCGACCAGCAGAACGAGCAGCAGCAGGGCGAAGAGACGGAACACCGCATCGATCCGGGCGCGATCAGCCGCGGCGCAGGTGCGGGAAGGCGGCGCGACCGGCGTAGCCGGCCTGGCTGCCGAGGGCCTCCTCGATGCGCAGCAGCTGGTTGTACTTGGCGACGCGATCGCTGCGGCAGAGCGAGCCGGTCTTGATCTGGGTCGCGGTGGTGGCGACCGCGATGTCGGCGATGGTGGTGTCCTCGGTCTCGCCCGAGCGGTGCGAAACGACCGCGGCATAGCCGGCCGCCTCGGCCATGGCGATGGCTTCCAGCGTTTCGGACAGGGTGCCGATCTGATTGACCTTGATCAGGATCGCATTGGCGATGCCCTTGGCGATGCCCTCGCGGAAGATGCCCGGGTTGGTCACGAACAGGTCGTCGCCGACCAGCTGCACGCGCCGGCCCAGCACCTCGGTCTGGTGCTTCCAGCCGGCCCAGTCGTCCTCGGCCTGGCCGTCCTCGATGGTGACGATCGGGTACTGGTCGACCCAGCGCTTGAGGTATTCGGTGAACTCTTCCGAGGTCAGGCGCTCGTTCTCGGAGGTGAGCACGTAGCGGCCGTCGCGGTGGAACTCCGAGCTGGCCACGTCCAGGCCCAGCATCACGTCCTCGCCGGCGGCGTAGCCGGCCTTGCGGATGGCCTCCAGGATCACCTCGATGGCCTCCTCGTTGGAGCGCAGGTCCGGCGCGAAGCCGCCCTCGTCGCCCACCGCGGTGGACAGGCCGCGCCCACGCAGGACGGACTTCAGCGCATGGAAGATCTCGGCGCCGCAGCGCAGGGCCTCGGAGAAGCTGGCCGCACCCACCGGCAGCACCATGAATTCCTGCATGTCGACGTTGTTGTCGGCGTGCGCGCCGCCGTTGATGATGTTCATCATCGGCACCGGCAGCTGCGCCTTGCGCCCCTCCAGCAGATGCGCCCACAGCGGCAGGCCCTTCGCCGCCGCCACCGCATGCGCATTGGCCAGCGAAACGCCGAGCAGGGCGTTGGCGCCGAGCCGTCCCTTGTTGTCCGAACCGTCCAGCGCGATCAGGCGCGCGTCCAGGCCCTTCTGGTCGGCCGCATCGAAGCCGGCCAGGGCAGCGGCGAGGGTTTCGTTGACGTTGGCCACCGCCTTGCGCACGCCCTTGCCCAGGTAGCGGGTCTTGTCGCCGTCGCGCAGTTCGACCGCCTCGCGCGCCCCGGTGGAGGCGCCGGAGGGCACCGCGGCACGGCCGATGTGGCCGGTGCTGAGCGTGACTTAGGCTTCGAGGGTGGGATTGCCGCGCGAGTCGAGGATTTCGCGGGCGTGGATCTTGGTGATGGTGGTCATTGGCTGATCTGAACGGAGGAACGGAAGAGGACGAAAATGGGGAGCGGACTAGGCCAGCGGCACTCGCATCAGGCCTCCGACTCCAGAAACCCCACCCGCTTCACCGCCCGATCCAGCTCCAGCAGGGTCTCCAGCAGGCGCTCCATCTTCGGCAGCGGCCAGGCGTTGGGGCCGTCGGACAGGGCCTTGTCGGGGTCGGGGTGGGTTTCCATGAACAGGCCGGCCACGCCCGCGGCCACCGCGGCGCGCGAGAGCACCGGCACGAACTCGCGCTGGCCGCCGGACTTGCCGTCGGCGCCGCCCGGCAGCTGCACTGAATGGGTGGCGTCGAACACCACCGGGCAGCCGGTATCGCGCATCACCGCCAGCGAGCGCATGTCCGAAACCAGGTTGTTGTAGCCGAAGCTGGCGCCGCGCTCGCAGACCATGATCTGCTCGTTGCCGGTAGCCTTGGCCTTGGCCGCGACGTGCTTCATCTCCCAGGGGCTGAGGAACTGGCCCTTCTTGATGTTGACCGGCTTGCCGGCGCGCGCCACGTTCTGGATGAAGTCGGTCTGGCGGCAGAGGAAGGCCGGCGTCTGCAGCACGTCCACCACCGCCGCCACCTCGTCCATCGGGGTGTACTCGTGCACGTCGGTCAGCACCGGCACGCCGATCTGGCGCTTCACTGCGGCCAGCACCTTGAGCCCCGCGTCGAGGCCCGGGCCACGGAAACT
>JANJTY010000584.1 GCA_024710865.1 Lysobacteraceae bacterium
ACACGGTGACGGCATAGCCGGCTCCGTTCGGCAGGATGGTCTGGAACTGGAACGGACCGTCGGTGGTGAGCAGCAGCGTCTCACCACCGTTGAGGCTAATCCCCAACTCGCCCGCGACCAGGCCGGACAGGGTGCCGCCGACCTGGTGCCCGGCAGCGACCCCGCAGTTCACCTGCACGTCCACCACGTCGGCGCCGGCGATCATGCCACTGCCGTTGCTCACATCGCAGTCCAGATCTTCCGACTGGGCAACGACCGTCACGGCATAGGCGCTGCCGTCGAAACGGCCATGCGGAAACGCGAACGAACCGTTAGCGTCAATTTCGATGTCGTTGCCACCGTTGAGCGCGAGGCGCAGCGAGAGGCCCGGCGGCAGGCCGATGACCTCGCCGCCGATGCCGTACACCTGCGCGGTGGCGCCGGCGGGACGCAGATTGGCGACCGGGATCAGGTCGGTCGTGCTGCGGGTCGGGCGCAGCAGTCCGACCTCGCCGTCCTGCGGCGCCGCATCGACCACCAGGCTGAAGCGGAACAGCGTGCCCCAGTTCAGCGCCGCGCCAGCCGGTGCGGTCCAGACCACGGCGTCGGATTCGACCGTCGCAGTCCAGTCGTTGGCGGCGTCGATGTCGCCGTCGCCGAAGACGAGGTCCTGCACCGTCGCACCGGCGGGAATCGGCACGCGGAAGGCGAGGAAGCCATCGTTGCTCACCACCCGCAGGTTGGGCTCGCTGCCTTGGGTCACCGGCTGTCCGAAGTCGAAGTTCATCACCGCGTAGTCGTAGCGGTGGCGGCCGTCGCCGAGGTTGGTGGTGCGCACCGCGGCCTTGCTGCGACCCTCGGTCAGGACCAGTTCGGTGTTGCGCTGGCCGGCCGCGGGCGCGGCCGGATCGACCCAGCGGTCGATCGCCGGGCCGAGCTTGAGCGGGTTGCCGTTGATGGTGTTCCAGGTGCTGCCGGACCAGCTGAAGCTGCCCGGACGGGTCTGCATCGTGTTGTAGATGTTGACGTCGTCGCGAACGATGTACCAGGACTCGAACAGCCAGCTCGCGCCCGGATTGGCGGCCGGGTCGATCTTGCTCTCGCGCGCGATCATGCGGTGGTCGTAGGAGGTGAAGCCGCCGAAGTCGCCGGAACTGCCGTCGCAGTTGGGGTCGTAGATCGACCCGCAGCGTCCCCACAGACCGGCCGCGGGAATCAGCTCGCGACGCGGGCCCAGCGCGCTGTTGCTGTCGTTGTTGCCTTCCGAGTACACATCCTCGCAGCCGCGGCCGAGGATGTAGCCGCTGCCCGGGTTGGCGTCGCAGGACACGTTGATGGTGAGGAAGGCATGCTTCACGCCCGAGCGGCCGACCTGCTCGATGCGGCCGTCCGCGTCGATGCGGTAGACGTTCCAGATCAGGTAGGGGTGCTGGTCGTTGCCATAGGGCGGACAGTTCTCGCTGAACTTGGTGCGCCAGACCACGTCGGCCGCGTACAGCGCCGGGCTGGTGCCCAGTCCGCCGACGCCGTCGTTGACGGTCTGCACCAGGCTGCCGTTGTTGCGGTTGTTCTTCAGGCGCGAGCTGGGGGTGAACACGACGCCGCCATCGCTGCCGCCGGGGCCGTCGGCATCGGCGGTCTTGCGCGAATAGGAGAGGTGGAAGCTCATCATGAACACATCGGCCTCGTAGCGCGGGCCGCCCGGGCTCACCTCCATGCCGGGCCAGCGGCTGCTGGCCGGACAGCCTTCGACGTACTTGTCGAAGCCGCCGCGGAAGATGTTGGCCTCGACCTTCATCCCGGCCAGGGTCATGCCTTCGACGTAGGGCCGGCCAAGCAGTTCGGCGAAGGCCGGCGTGGCGCGCAGGTCCATGGCGTGCAGGGCCAGCACCGGGGCATTGCTTTCCAGCGCGTACATGATGCGGTCGATGTAGAACCAGGCCTCACCGTCGCCGCTGACCACGTCCAGCACCCAGGGATTGCCCGGCCGCGGGCGCAGGCTGAAGTCGCGCAGCGGGATGCGACGGCCGCCGGCTTCCAGGTCGTAGCCCCCCTGCACGCTCAGCGCGCCGCCGGCGAAACCGTTGAAGGCGCGTCCCCGCACCTTGAACTGGAAGCCGACGGTTTCGCGCACGCCCAGGCGCTCGACGCCGTGCTCCGGCGCGCCCAGCAGGCCCTTGGGCGCGGACAGGCGCACGCCGATGTCGGTCAGCAGTTCGCGGTTCCAGGCGATGTGCAGCTCACCGCCCCACGCCGACCAGACCTGCTCCTCGCCCTCGATGCCGTCGGCGCTGCGCGAGAGATCGATGTCGGCGCGCGGCTCCTGCGCCCCGCCGGCCAGGGCCATGGGCGAGAACAGCAGGTTGAATGCGATCAAGCTGGTGAGGGAACGGTTCATGGGCAGGGCACTTGAAGGATGGACGGAGCGGCGCGCAGGACGCGGACGCGACGGTTGGTGCGGTTCATGGAACGGAAGCAGGCGCGACCGGCGTGACCGCTTCGGCCATGGTCACCGGCGGTGAGCGGCCATAGGCCGGGTTGCTCCACAGCTCGTGTACGTACTGGCCGCGGCTGCGGTGCTGCGGACCGACGTTGAAAGGACGGTTGGGCTCGCCGGCGCAGAGGTCGTTCTCGGCCGGGAAGCCGCGCTCGACCGCCTGGTTGCGCAGGAATTCGATGTAGTCCTTGCTCGCGGTCTGGTAGACCAGCCGCGCGCGCACGGACAGCTCGGCGCCCACGCTCAGGCCGGGGATGGCGTAGTCGACGGTGTCGACGTTGCGCAGGCGCCCGCTGCCCGGCGCGGTCTCGGCATAGGCCTGGCCGACCGGGCGCAGCTCGAGGCTGTCGCCACCGCGGAAGCCGGCGGGCGGGATGCGGTTGTCCTTGGCCACGCAGTCGTTGAGCACGAAGTGGAAGGCCTCGCGCCCCTGCGAATCGGTGGTGTCGCACGTACCCGTTGCCGGGTTCCAGATGCCCTGCTTGACCTCGTAGATGCGGGTCTGCGCGTCCTGGCTCAACTCGCCGGTGGCCGGGTCCCAGCCGCCGTTGCTCCAGAGCAGCGCATCGCCGGCATCGCGCACCTCCACCTGCAGCCACATGCGGCGACCTTCGCTGTAGCCGGTCGGCAGCTTGTGGCCGGTGAGGTTGGTGACCTGCACCTGCACGTCGAGGACATCGCTGGATTCGCGCCACTGCGCGCTGGCCGCGATGCGCGCGCTGCGCTCGCTCAGCATCTCGGTGGCGCGCGCGATGGTCCAGTCGAAGGCCTCGCTGCGGCCGAGGCCGGAGAACTCGCCCTTGAGGATGTTCGGCACCCAGGTGTTGCCGCCGACGAAGGCGTGCAGCGGCTGGTAGTCGTTGCGCGTCGGACCGAAGAAGCAGGCCAGCACGTCCCCGTCCGGTTCGCTCGGCTGCGCCTGCGGCATGTGGCAATCGCGGCAGTTCGCGCCCCTGGCGACGCGCTCGGCGCGCTGCTGGGCATCGCGCGATTCGAGATCGTCGCGGAACAGCACGGCCGAGAAATCGCTCGCCAGCCACTCGCTATAGGTGCGCTCGATCGGGAAGGGAATGCCGGTGTCGGTGCCGGCCGGCGTATCGCCGGGCACCTTCAGCGTCTTGAACGCGCCCTGTTCGGTGATCGGCGAGGTGACGTCGTGACAGGCGCCGCAGGCCTCGGCGCTGCCGATGAAATGCGACTGCTTCCAGGCATGCGGCGGCGCGCTGAACTCGCCGCCGCCGGGCAGCGGCGCGGGATAGGCGTAGGGTCCGGCGCGGCAGGGCTCGCCGGCGCCGTCGCAGTCGCTGTCGTCGAGCCAGACACGGGCATTGTCGATCAAGGCCGGACTGCCGCCCGGCCCTTCGGCCTGCAGGCGGTGGCAGAAGTGGCAGCCGATGCCCTGGTAGTCGTTGCCGCTGACGTCGCCGTTCTCGTAGCCGCCCTGCAGCTTGCAGCCGTCGGCGCCGTCTACCAGATCGGCCGCCGGCACCTGGCCGTCGACCGGGTTCACGTCCTGCACCTTGCGCACGCGTCCGGCATACCAGCCGGTCGGGGTGTGGCAGCGCAGGCAGAAATCGCCGACCCCGGGCAGATCGGCATTGGCCACGTCCAGCGCCGCCCAGAACAGCGGGTCGCGGGTGGCGTTGGCCTTCATCGAACCGGACCAGCTGTTGCCCGGATAGAAGTGTTCATCGGCCGCGCCCGCGTGGCAGCCGGTGCAGTCCGAGGCGCCCTGCAGGCCGTGCACGAGCGCTGGTTGGCTCCCATCCGGGGTGAGGTCGAGGTAGTCGACCAGCGCGCCCTTGGTCCAGGGCGAGGCCGACGCGGGCGCCGCGGCCAGCGACAGACCCAACGCGAGCACCAGCCCGATCAGCTTCCACCCGTGCGACACATACCCCCCCTTGCCTGGCGCGCTACGGCGCCGACGAACGACCCTGCGTCGTCAAGCCCGACTCCAGAGCTTAGCAGGCGCGAAGGCGGCGACCGTGCAGGTGCACGCATTGTTCACATTCCGGCGCATGGACCGCCCCGCAGAAGCACGCCCCATCCGCCCGGCTGCGCCGGCAGGTTGGTCTCGGATGCTGTCGCCGCTGCAGCGGCTCCCACACCGCAGCGGCCAGCACGCTTCGCTGTGGTGGGAGCCGCCATGACGGGGACAGGATCCTGCCATCGCGGCCACGCGTCCGCGCGGCAGCGGCCCGCACCACGCAGCGCCGCTATTCGAGGGTGAACCACTGCACCTCGACGCGCCGGTTGAGATCGCTGTCCGGACCGGACGGCTCCTCCCAGCCGCGCCCGACCAGCTCGACGCGCGCGCGATCGATGCCGGGATGGCGCTTGAGCAGGGCGTCGCGCACCGACTCGGTGCGCTGGCGGGACAGCTCCATCGCCTTCAGCGCCATGGTTCGGACCAGCTGTTCGCCGCCGTCGCGGCGAAACTCGGCCACGCGCGCGTCGTCGACGTGACCGCGCAGCAGCACGATCGAACCGGGACTCACCTGCAGGAAGTTCTTGATCGTGTCGAGGTAGCCGGCGTTTTCCTGCGCGCTCTCGTC
>JANJTY010000604.1 GCA_024710865.1 Lysobacteraceae bacterium
ACCGGGCGGCGAGGTGCTCGCCGCGGTCGACGACGCCGCTGCGCAGCGCGTCGAGGTCCGGCGCCGTGGGCATGCCCTCGACCTGCACGCGGTAGACCTTGTCCGGGCCGCTCGCCGGATCGCTGATGCGCGCGGCCCAGCCGGGATCGTTGCTGAACAGCAGCAGGCCCTCGCTGGCCTGGTCCAGACGCCCGACCGGGGCGATCCAGGGCAGGTCGGCGCCCTCGAAGCAGCGGTAGACGGTGTCGCGTCCGCGCTCGTCGCGCGCCGTCGTCACCAGGCCGCGCGGCTTGTTGAGCATCAGGTAGCGCGGCCGATCCGCCCGTGCATCGACGGCGTCGATGGCGAGGCGATCGCGCGCCGCATCGGTGCGGTGTTCCGGATCGCGCACGGTGCGTCCGTTCACGCTGACCCGACCGGCGCGGATCCAGTCCTCGGCCTGGCTGCGCGAACACAGGCCGAGCTTGGACAGGACGCGGGCAAGGCCGTGGCGCGCGGGAGCGCCGGCTTCGTGCTGCGGGCGGGGAGGATGCGGACGCGGCATGCGGCGCCACCGTGCCCGAGCACGCGCGCGACGTCCAGTACCGGCCCGAAACGACGAAACGCCCCGTCCGGACCACCGGACGGGGCGTTCGCCTGCCGCGCAAGGATCAGGGCGTCTCGAAGCCGTCCTGGAAGATCACGTCCGGCAGCACCGCCGCGCCGGTCTCGAAGGCGCCGATGTCGCAGGCGGCGCCCACCGGGCGTTCGCCGCCGCGCTGGTCGATGCCATCCACCGGCGCGGCAGCGCACAGATCGTTGCTGCCGGTGTCGATTGCCGGACTGCCCGGGAGCAGGGCCAGGGTCGCGGTCGGGCCGCCGTTCTCGGCCAGCACGTCCAGCATCGGATCGGTGAGCAGCTGGTCGCTGGGCAGGCTGGGCTCGAAGAAGCAGGCGTTGTCGTCGACGATGTTGTTGCCGAGCGAATGGATCGGCGGATCGTTCAGCGTCGTCTCGCAATCCGGCTGACCGGGCGTGAAGATGATGCTGTTACCCATCGTGAGCTTGCCGAACTTGTGCAGGTCCTGTCCGGCCAGGTGACCGGCCAGTGTCATGTTGACGGCCGTGACCTCGCTGGCGGCGTCGATGTAGAGGCCGCCGCCAGCGGTGGCCGCGTTGTTGTGGATGGTGGTGTTGCCAATGGACACGTCCGAACCCAGCCACAGGCCGCCGCCCTGGCCGCCGGCCTGGTTGCCGGTCACGAGGGTCTGCAGGATGTCGCTCCCGAACAGCGCACCAGCGAGCAGGTAGAGTCCGCCACCGTTACCGGCAGCCGTGTTGTTCTCGATCCGGGCGCGCAGCACGGGACCGTAGTTGCCGACGAAGACGCCGCCACCGTCGCTGCTGGCCTGGTTGCCGGTGAAGGTCGAGTCCTCGATGGTGATGTTGTCGGCGTAGAGTCCACCGCCCTGGTCGGCGCTGTTGCCGACGAAGGTCGTCCCGCGGATAGTGGCGGAAATCTGGCCGAACGCGCCGCCGCCGTCGCCGAGTGCGGCGGTATTGGTCTCGTACAGGCTGTCATTGCTGAACAGGTGGTTGGCATACACCGCGCCACCGTGGCTGCCGGAGCTGTTGTTGCGGAAGGTCGAGCGGTTTGCGAACACGCTGGCCGAGCCGGTCGAACTGATCGCGCCGCCGCGCACGGCATTGTTGGACTCAAAGGTGGAATCGAGCACCCACAGGTGCAGCGTCCCCTCATTGTGGATAGCGCCGCCGTCGGCGTTGGCCTGGTTGCCCTCGAAGCTCGAGTTGCCCACCCAGGTCTGGGCGGTGCCTAAGGTGGCTACGCCGCCGCCGCTGCCGCCCGTGGCCTGGTTGAGGTTCACCGCGCTGCCCGTGTCGATCTCAACGTACTCTCCCTCGTTGTAGATGCCTCCGCCCACGGGAGCCTCGTTGGCGCGCACCAGGGTCGCGTCGAGCCGGACCTGGCTGGTGGCTCCAGTATTGAAGATGGCGCCGCCGCCGATGAAGCTGGCGCTGTTGAGCTGGAACTCCGATTCGGTGATCTGCACGATGCCGGTGTTGTGCAGGCCGCCGCCGGCGGTGGCGCTGTTGCCCAGAACCTGGACCCGGGTCAGGGTCAGGTTGCCGGAGTTCAGGATGCCGCCGCCCGCGCCGTCGACGCTGCCGTCGCGGATGACCAGGTTGTCCAGCTCGA
This sequence comes from Lysobacteraceae bacterium, assembly GCA_024710865.1. Taxonomy (GTDB): domain Bacteria; phylum Pseudomonadota; class Gammaproteobacteria; order Xanthomonadales; family Xanthomonadaceae; genus JANJTY01. The sequence goes on from JANJTY010000604.1 coordinate 2,198, forward strand.
GGCCGATCGACTGGACCTCCATCACGCGCTGACCGATGACCGTCTGATCGATCGTCGCCGGCGCGACGCCGCCGCTGGTCTCGATGCGCAGATCCAGGCCGATGCTGACGTTCTGGAACAGGTCGAGGTCACCCTCGTCGCTGCCCGCCCCGGGCACGGTCAGCGCATAGGTCTCGCCGCTGGCCAGCACGATCACGTCGGTGACGGAAGCCGAACCGGCCGGGCACTCGCCCGCCACCGGGCTGGGCTCATCATTGAGGTTGGCGTTATGGATGGCCTCGCGCAGCGAGCAGAAGCCGTCGAATTCATCGATGCCGTCCGCGGTGGTCGTGACGCTGATGAGGTTGGTCGCAGGTCCGCCGGCGAGCGTGGCACCTGCGGCCAGCAGGCCGGCGCTGATCAGGGTGGCGAGGGTGGGTGTGGTGCGCTTCATGTCATGCCCCTGGAATCGGTTCGTGGCTGGATTGCCGCCGGCATCACCGGCTCAGGAAGGACATGCGCAGTCCGGGGGGCTCAGGGATCACGCGCCGCGCATCGGCGATGCGTCAGGCTGGCAGCCCGCCTTCCGGCAGGCCCGGCTAGCTCGCATCTGCCGTGCTGATTCACCCCGGCATCACTCTCCGCACGTCAATCTTCACATATGTCAAAGCACGACCCTCACAGTCTTCCGTCCCGACTCGCCCAGCGCGGGATGGCCTCGCTGCGTCAATGGTTCGACGCGTCGCCCGTCGACGCCGGATCGGACGCCGCAGAGCGGATCGACTGGCTGCGCGTCCTGCCCTTCATCGGACTCCATCTGGCCTGCCTGGGCGTGCTCTGGGTGGGTGTTTCCTGGTTCGCGCTGGCGGTGGCGGCGGCGCTGTACGCGGTGCGGATGTTCGCCATCACCGGCTTCTACCACCGCTACTTCTCGCACAAGGCCTTCAAGACCTCGCGCGCGATGCAGTTCCTGTTCGCCCTGATCGGGGCGATGAGCGTGCAGCGCGGGCCGCTCTGGTGGGCGGCGCACCATCGCCACCACCATCGGCATTCCGACACCGAACTCGACCCGCATTCGCCGGCCCGGCGCGGCTTCTGGTGGAGCCACATGGGCTGGTTCCTCACGCCCAAGGCCTTTGCCACCGACTTCCAGGCCATCCCCGACCTGGCCCGCTACCCCGAGCTGCGCTTCCTCGACCGCTTCGACCTGCTGGTTCCGGTGGCGCTGGCCGCCGGCCTCTTCGGCCTGGGCGCCCTGCTCGAGCGCCTCGCGCCGGGCTTGGACACGAACGGCCCGCAGCTGCTGATCTGGGGCTTCTTCGTCTCCACCGTCGTCCTGTTCCACGTGACGGTCACGATCAACTCGCTGGCGCACCAGTGGGGAACGCGGCGCTTTCCGACCCGCGACAACAGTCGCAACAACGCCCTGCTCGCCCTGCTCACCTTCGGCGAGGGCTGGCACAACAACCATCACCACTTTCCGGGCTCGGCGCGGCAGGGATTCCGCTGGTGGGAGATCGACCTGACCTATTACGGGCTGCGCCTGATGGCCCTGCTGGGCCTGGTCTGGGACCTCAAGCCCGTGCCGGCCAACCTCAAGCGGAACGCAGCGCCGTGAGGATCGCCGTCGTCGGCTCCGGCATCGCCGGCCTGGCCTCTGCCTGGCTGCTTTCGCGCCGGCACGAGGTGGTGCTGTTCGAGCGCGAGTCGCGCCTGGGCGGCCACACCCATACGCATACCGTGCAGCAGGCCGGGCGCGAGTACCGGGTGGACTCAGGCTTCATCGTGTTCAATCCCCACAACTACCCCCTGCTCTCGCGCCTGTTCGGCGAGCTGGGCGTGCGCTCGCAGCCGACGTCGATGAGCTTCTCGGTGCAGGACGCGCGCAACGGGCTGGAGTACAACGCGACCAACCTGGACGCGATGTTCTGCCAGCGCAAGAACCTGCTCTCGCCGCGCTTCTGGCGCATGGTGCGCGAGATCCTGCACTTCTACCGCGAGTCGCCGGCCCTGCTGCAGTCGGATGCCCCGGGGCCGAGCCTGGGCGAGTACCTGGAGGCCGGCGGCTACTCGGCCCTGTTCGCCGAGGACCACCTGATTCCGATGGCCTCGGCCCTGTGGTCTTCCGCCAGCAGCGAGGTGCTGCGCTTCCCGGCCAAGTACCTGGTGCAGTTCATGGCCAACCACCAGATGCTGAGCGCCAGCCAGCGGCCGACCTGGTGCGTGGTGCAGGGCGGCTCATCGAGCTACATCGAGGCCATGCAGTCGCGCTGGGAGCTGCAGCTTCGGCTCGGCTGCCCGGTGCACTCCGTGCGCCGCGATGCCGAGGGCGTGGAGGTGAACTCGGCCGCCGGCAGCGAGCGCTTCGACCAGCTCGTGCTGGCCTGCCACAGCGACCAGGCCCTCGCCCTGCTGGGCGATGCCGACGCGCGCGAGCGCGAGATCCTAGGCGCCATGCCCTACCAGGCCAACGAGACCCTCCTGCATACCGACGCCCGCCTGCTGCCGACCCGGCGCAAGGCCTGGGCGGCCTGGAACGCCTACGTGCCGGCCGAACCGGCTGCGGCCTGCACGGTGAGCTACTGCATGAACCTGCTGCAGTCGCTGGACTCGCCCGAGCCCTTCGTGGTCAGCCTCGGCCGTAGCGCCGAAATCGACCCCGCCAAGGTGCTGGCGCGCATGAACTACCACCACCCGCTCTACAGCCACGCCAGCGTCGCCGCGCAGGCGCGCAAGGCCGAGATCCAGGGCCAGCGCCGCACCTGGTTCGCCGGCGCCTACTGGGGCTGGGGCTTCCACGAGGACGGCATGCGCAGCGCGGTCGAAGTGGCGAATGCGCTGGGAGTGCGCTGGCCGTGATCGCCTGTTTTCAGCGCCTGGTTTGGTTCGCGCTTGGAAAGCGGGAACACGGATGGACACGGATCACCACGGATGAACACGGATTCAATCCTTTGATGAATCCGCTCTTATCCGTGTTCTTCCGTGTTCATCCGTGGCAAGAATCGGCTCCTGGAAGTCCAACGCGTAGCCGCGAAAGGCCGCTGGAGCGAAACCCGTGATGCTCGCCCAGCCAAGCCCGCTGGCCGAGACCGCGAACGTTCCGGCGGTCCCCGCGCTCGCCAGCGCCGTCTACGAAGGCCGCGTCCGCCACCGCCGCCACTACCCGCACGCGCACGGCTTCGGCTATCGCGTGGCCTATGCCTTCCTCGATCTCGACGAGATCGATGCGGTGCTCGCCCTGCACCCCCAGTTCCGGCGCGAACGCGGCGGCCTGGCGGTATTCCGCCGCAGCGACTACCTCGGCGATGCGCAGCGGCCGCTGATCGACTGCGTGCGCGACGAGGCGACGAAAGCGCTCGGGCCGCGGCCAGCCGGTCCGGTCCGCTTGCTCACCCACCTTCGCACCTTCGGGCACTGCTTCAACCCGGTCAGCTTCTACTACGGCTACCAGCCCGACGGCAGCACGCTGGACTGGATCGTGGCCGAGATCACCAACACGCCCTGGAAGGAGCGCCACCGGTACGTGCTGGATGCGCGCGATGCACAGGCCGCGGGCTCGGCCAGCCAGTGGGAATTCCCCAAGGCCTTCCACGTCTCGCCCTTCCTGCCGATGCGGCGCGACTACCGCTGGCGCTTCACCGCACCGACCGAGCACCTGGCCGTCCACATGGAGGTGCTGGAGGGCGAGCGCGCGCAGTTCGATGCGACCCTCAACCTGCAGCGCCGCGAGGTGAGCCGTTCCGCGCTCTCGCGCCTGCTCTGGCGCTACCCGCTGATGACGATCAAGGTGGTAGCAGCCATCCACTGGCAGGCGCTGATCACCTGGTTCAAACGCAACCCCTTCTACTCTCATCCCGTTCGTTATCCGGATGCACAGCCATGAACGAGATCGCCGAACGTCCCGAGCTTGTCCTGTTCGATCAAGCCCAGGCGCAGCCGCTGGGGCGCGTTGACCGCGTGCTCAAGCAACGCCTGGTCAATCTGATGCGGCAGTTGCGCGAGGCTGAAGTCACCCTGGTCGACGCCGAGGGCGTCGCGCGGCTTGGCACGCCGGCTGCCGATCCCGCCTGCACCCTGCGTTGCACGATCAGCGTCGGCGATCCGGGCTTCTACCGCCTGGTCGCGGCGAACGGCAGCGTCGGCGCCGGCGAGGCCTATATGGACGGCCTCTGGCACTGCGACGACCTCGTCGCGCTGGTGCGCATCCTGGTACGCAATCGCGACCTGCTCGACGCCATGGAAACCGGCCTCGCCCGGCTCGGCGGCATGGCCATGCGCGCCTGGCACGCCCTGCGCCGCAACACGCGCAGCGGCAGCCGACAGAACATCGCCGCCCATTACGACCTGGGCAACCCGCTGTTCTCGCTCTTCCTCGACCGCAGCCTGATGTACTCGTCGGCCATCTTCGCCCGCGAGGACGAATCGCTGGAGGTGGCGGCCGAGCGCAAGCTGCAGCGCATCTGCGAGAAGCTGCAGCTCTCGCCGGCCGACCACGTGGTCGAGATCGGCACCGGCTGGGGCGGCTTCGCCATCCACGCCGCCTCGCGCTTTGGCTGCCGCGTCACCACCACCACGATTTCGCGTGAGCAGTTCGACCTCGCCGTGCAGCGCGTGAACGACGCCGGCCTGGCCGACCGCGTCACCGTCCTGCTCAAGGACTACCGCGACCTGGAAGGCCAGTACGACAAGCTGGTGTCGATCGAGATGATCGAGGCCATCGGCCATCAGTACCTCGACACCTATTTCGCCACCTGTGCCGCCCTGCTGAAGCCCGAGGGCATGGCCCTGATCCAGGCCATCACCATCGAGGACCACCGCTACCAGCAGGCGCTGAAGGCAGTCGATTTCATCAAGCGTTACATCTTCCCGGGCAGCTTCATCCCGTCCGTCTCGGCCATGACCGGCGCGATGGCCCGCGCATCGGACCTGCGCCTGTTCAACCTCGAGGACATTGGGCCGAGCTACGCCCTGACCTTGCGCCACTGGCGCCAGCGCTTCCTCGCGCGCCTGCCCGAGGTGCGCGCGCTGGGCTATCCCGACCGCTTCATCCGCATGTGGGAGTTCTACCTGTGCTACTGCGAGGGGGGCTTCCTGGAACGCTCGATCGGCGACGTGCAGCTCCTGCTGACACGACCCGGCTGCCGCCGCGCCGAATACCTGCCCCAGCTTTGAGAAGCGGATGAAACGCTGGCTTCCCAATGCGATCGGCTTCCAGCTTGTCTGGCTCGTCACCGTGGCCGGCGCCGGAATGGGACTGTGGTGGCCGGGCCTTGTGGTGCTTGCACTGTTCGCGACCTGGCAGATTGGCTGCAGCCACTGCCCGAAGGCGGATCTGAAGCTGGCCGCCGTTGCCGTGGCAGTGGGCCTGCTGGTGGATTCGGCCTGGATCTGGTTGGGTCTGCTCCACTTCGCCACGCCCCTTCCCTGGACCTCGCTGGCGCCGATCTGGATTCTCGTGCTGTGGGCAGGCTTCGCGCTGACCCTCAACCACTCGTTGGCAGGACTGCGCCCGTACCCCGCCCTGGCAGTCGCCTTTGGGGCACTTGGCGGGCCCCTGGCGTACTGGTTCGCGGCAAGCACCTGGAAAGCCGCGACCATCGCGGAAGGGCCCTGGCCCTACGTCGCGATCGGTCTGGCCTGGGCCCTGATGACGCCCGTCCTGCTGGCCCTGTCTGCCCGCTTCGGCGGCGTTGTCACCGCTGCGGAAACCGCCGATGCCCGCGCTTGAGCTGCTTGCCTGGGTCACTGCAGGCGCACTGGTGATCATGACGGCGACGTGGTGGCTGCAGCTTCGCACCCGCAACGCCGGCTATGTCGACGTGGTCTGGGCCGCCGCCATGGGCGTCTGCGCGCTGCTTTACGGCGCCCTGAGCGAGGGCGCTGCGACCCCGCGGCTGCTGGTGGCGATGATGGGTGGAATCTGGGGCTTTCGCCTCAGCCTGCACCTGCTGGCCCGCGTGCTGCACGAAGCCGAGGACGGGCGATACCGCTTCCTGCGCGAGCATTGGAACGATCATCAGGGCAAGTTCTTCGCCTTCTTCATGGCGCAGGCGGCTTTCGTGGTGATCTTTTCCCTGCCCTTCCTGGTCGCGGCCAACAACCCGGTGGCCGGATTCACCCACTGGAGCTGGCTGGCGATCGCGGTCTGGCTCCTCGCACTGGGCGGCGAGTGGCTGTCCGACCAGCAGCTCGCGACCTGGCGGCGCAGCCCAGCCAACCGTGGGCGGACGTGTCGTGCGGGATTCTGGCGCTATTCGCGCCATCCCAACTACTTCTTCGAGTGGTTGCAGTGGTTCGCGTATGTCCTGCTCTCGATTGGCTCGCCGTGGTGGTGGCTGAGCCTGGCCGGGCCCGCGTTGATGCTGGTCTCGCTTCGATGGATCACCGGCATTCCCTACACCGAGGCCCAGGCCCTCCGCACACGCGGCGAGGATTACCGCGCCTATCAGCGCGAGGTCAATGAATTCTTCCCCTGGCTTCCCCGCGGCGGCGGGCGATGAACACGACTCCGGAGCAATGCCCATGTTGATCGAACTGTGCGAACGC
>JANJTY010000626.1 GCA_024710865.1 Lysobacteraceae bacterium
GGCTGGGCGGCCTGGGCATGCGCGAGCGCGAGCAACTGCGCGATCACGCCATCCAGCGCCGCGCCGGCCACGGACCGGCCCTCGGCCAGCATCAGCGCGTAGCTCAGGTTGTTGATGTCCTCGCTGGTGCAGGCGAAGTGAACGAACTCCAGCGCCGGACGCAGCTCGGCATCGTCCTGCAGGCGCTGCTTGATGAAGTACTCGACCGCCTTGACGTCGTGGTTGGTGGTGCGCTCGATCGCCTTCACCGCCGCCGCGTCCGCCGGCGCGAAGCCCTCGGCCATCGCGCGCAGGCGCTGCACCGCCGGCGCGGAGAACGGCGCCAGCTCGACCACGCCGGGCTCGGCCGCCAGCGCGATCAGCCACTCCACCTCCACCTTCACCCGCGCCCGGATCAGTCCGAACTCGGAGAACACCGGACGCAGCGCATCGACCTTGCCGGCGTAGCGGCCATCGACGGGAGACAGGGCGAGCAGGGCGGCGTCGGACATGGCGTGCGGCGGGATGGCGGGATAGCCGAACATTGTAAGGGTTGGAAAACCGGAGTCGGCGTACCCGTTGCTTCACGCGGCCCGAATGCGCTGGTGCCTGAGGGCGGAACAGGTACTCTGACTCCGGTCTTGCTCTCTCGGGAGGCACCATGAAAACCCGCATCGAACGCGACAGCCTGGGCGAACTGGCGGTGCCGGCGGACGCGCTGTGGGGCGCGCAGACGCAGCGCGCGATCGGCAACTTTCCGGTCTCGGGTTGGCGCATGCCGCGCGCCTTCCTGCGCGCGCTGGGGCTGATCAAGGCGGCGGCGGCGCAGGCCAATGCCCGGCTCGGGCTGTTGCCCGCCGAGCTGGGCGAGGCGATCGCGCGGGCCGCCCTCGCCGTGGCCGATGGCAGCCACGACGCGCAGTTCCCGCTCGACGTGTTCCAGACCGGCTCGGGCACCAGCAGCAACATGAACGCGAACGAGGTGATCGCGCGCCTCGCGGGGCAGGGCGCGCATCCGAACGACCACGTCAACCTGGGCCAGTGCTCGAACGACGTGGTGCCCAGTGCGATCCAGGTCGGCGCCTGCCTGGCCCTGCGCGACGACCTGGTGCCGGCGATGGCGGGCCTTCGTCGCAGCATCGACCGCCGCTCACGCGCCTTGGCCGGCGTGGTCAAGACCGGCCGCACCCACCTGATGGACGCCATGCCGCTGACCCTGGGGCAGGAGCTGTCGGCCTGGTCGGCCCAGCTCGGTTCGGCGCTGGAACGGATCGAGGACAGCCAGAAGCGCCTGCGCCGGCTGCCGCTCGGCGGCACGGCCATCGGCACCGGCGTCAATGCGCACCCGCGCTTCGCGGCGCTGGCCTGCCGCGCGCTCTCGCGCCAGGCCGGCGTCCGCTTCGAGCCTGCGCTCAACCGCTTCGAGGGCATCGCCGCGCAGGATGCCGCGGTCGAGCTGTCCGGCCAGCTCAACGTGCTGGCCTGCACCATGATGAAGATCGCCAACGACCTGCGCTGGATGAACTCGGGGCCGCTCGCCGGCCTGGGCGAGATCGAGCTGCCCGCCCTGCAGCCGGGCAGCTCGATCATGCCCGGCAAGGTCAATCCGGTGATTCCCGAGTCCGTGGCCATGGTCTGCGCCCAGGTCATGGGCATGCACCACACCGTCAGCGTCGCCGGCGCCAGCGGCAACTTCCAGCTCAACGTGATGCTGCCGGCGATCGCGTGGAACCTGCTCGAAGCGATCCGCCTGCTCGCCAGCGCCTGTCGCCTGCTGGGCGAGAAGGCCATCGCCGGCTTCCGCGTGCGGCGGGACCGCCTGCAGCAGGCGCTGGCGCGCAACCCGATCCTGGTCACTGCGCTCAATCCGGTGATCGGCTACGAGCGCGCCGCCGCCATCGCCAAGCGCGCCTACGCGGAGCGACGGCCGATCCTGGAGGTCGCGCTGGAGATGAGCGGTCTGGGCGAGGCCGAGCTGCGGCGCCTGCTGGATCCGGCACGGCTGACCAATGCTGGCTCGGCCCGGAGTCGGAAGGGCTGAACAGGCCGGACGGCGCAGCCTCGACGGCGTCCGGCCCGCGTCGGCCGCCGTGCGTCAGGCCTGCCGCGCCGCGACGTGGCCGCTGTCGGCGACGGCGCTGCGGCAGGCCCGGAACAGATCGAGCGAGGGCTGATACAGGCGCGTCTGCACCTCGAACAGTCCAAGCAGGGAGTGGAACAGGTTGTCGTGCGAGAGCGTCCCCGCCAGCCGCTCGGCCAGGCAGCGCGGCTCGATCCCGCTGCGCGCCTGGAAGCCTTCGCCCAGCCAGAGCGTGAAGGGCACCCGGGTCTGCACCTCGGGCGCAAGGAAGTTCGGGACGCCGTGCAGCCACAGTCCGCGCTCGCCCAGCGATTCGCCGTGGTCGGACACGTACAACAGGACGGCGTCGTGGCTGCGCTGGCGCTGCAGGCGGTCGATCAGGTCGCTCAGCACCTGGTCGGTGTAGCGCACGGCGTTGTCGTAGGCGTTGACGATGCTGTCCCGGGTGCAGTCGCCGAGTTCGTTCGAGCCGCAGGCCGGGCGGTAGTGCTCGAACGTGGTCGGATAGCGCCGGAAATAGGCCGGCCCATGGTTGCCGATCGGGTGCAGCACCAGCACGAGGTCGCGCGGCGTCGACGCCAGCAGGCCCTCGAGGTCGTGCAGCAGCGCTCCATCCAGGCAGCCAGCGTCGCTGCACAGGGCTGGATCATCGCCGGCAGCGATGCGCTCGCTCGCGAGGCCGTCGCAGACGCCCTTGCAGCCAGTCTGGTTGTCGCGCCAAACGGTATGCACGCCGACGCGTTCGAGCAGATGCAGCGCGGACTCGCGGCGTCGCGCCGCGGCGAGGTCGAAGTGCGCGCGGTCGAGATCCGAGAACAGGCAGGGCACCGAGATTTCGGTACTGGTCCCGCAGGCCAGCGCCGGACCGAGTTCGACCGCGCCCCGCGCGGCCAGCCCCGGCGTGGTCTGGCGCTGGTAGCCACCCAGGCCCCAGTTGGCCCAGCGCACGGTCTCGCCGACGACCACCACGGCCACCAGGGGACGCGCCGCTGCGGCCGCCTGGGCGCGCCGGGCGTCGGGCGCGATCGGTTCGCGCACGG
>JANJTY010000043.1 GCA_024710865.1 Lysobacteraceae bacterium
GAATGAACCCGATTCTTGGATCTCGCCTGCGCCCAACCCAGCAATTAAGGTAACCCAATAGGCTGCAAGAAAAATCCCGCCAACTAAGAACGGGGCAAAGAACAGGCGGAAGGCAAAAGATACGAGTGAGCTCTTAATGGAAATTGGCATGGCTAATTGCGGCCCAACTACTATTCGGCTGCAAAGTGCGGCGTAACACGGCAATCTAAGCTGTGTGCTTGGTGCGACAGTGTCGGGCGAATCGCCTTTGGATTCATCGGGTTGGATCCTCGTCGCAGCCTAATCCTGCAGCTTAATCTTGCAGTCTTGCCGGGTATGGACTCGGCCCGGGTGTGATCCTCTCACCAGAGGACTGTCCGGGCAAGTAATTGCCGGATGGTGGCACCCGGTGCCGGGGCTATTCCGGTAGGTCTGTGGTGAACGGGTGTGGCATGCCTTCGCGGTACTCGGCTTCGCTGTTCGGCGTGTTCCAGGTTTCGCGGCCCACGGGCTGCCCGTACCATGGCCGACTGCCTCCCGATCCATCAGCGCCATGTCCGCAACCCACACGGTCGAGAACCAGGTACCCGAGCTCGCGGGCTTCAATGCGTTTGCGCTCGATGCCGCGCTGCGCGAGGGCCTGGCGCGCGAAGGCGCGGAATGGGCGGTGGAGCGGGTTTCGGCCTATGGCGAGCTGGCCGGTGGCGAGCTGATCTCACTGGGGATCGAGGCCAACCGCGACCGGCCGCGGCTGCGCACGCATGACCGCTTCGGGCATCGCATCGACCGCGCCGAGTTTCATCCGGCCTACCACCGCCTGATGCAGCTCGGCATCGAGCACGGTGTGGCGGGACTGGCTTGGCGCGAGCCGCGCCCTGGCGCGCATGTGGCGCGGGCGGCGCTGAGCTATCTGCACCACCAGGCGGAGCAGGGCACCAGCTGTCCACTGACGATGACGTACGCGGGTCAGGCGGTGCTGGCGCAGGTGCCCGCGCTGGCGGCGCTGGCGGGCAAGGCCTGCGCGCCGCTGTACGACCCGCGCGACGTGCCGATGGCGGAGAAGGCCGGCATCACGCTGGGCATGGGCATGACCGAGAAGCAGGGCGGCTCGGACGTGCGCGCCAACAGCACGCGCGCCGAGGCGGTGGGCGAGGGCGCCTATGCGCTGACCGGGCACAAGTGGTTCTTCTCGGCGCCAATGTGCGATGCCTTCCTGGTGCTGGCCCAGGCGCCGGGCGGGCTGAGCTGCTTTCTGCTGTCGCGCTGGCGGCCGGACGGCACCAGGAACGCGCTGCGCCTGATGCGCCTGAAGGACAAGCTGGGCAACTGGTCGAACGCCAGTTCCGAGGTCGAATTCGATGCCGCCTTCGCCACCCGCATCGGCGAGGAGGGGCGCGGCGTGGCGACCATCCTGCAGATGGTGGCCCTGACCCGGCTCGACTGCCTGATCGGTTCGGCCGCCGAGATGCGCATGGCCCTGGTGCAGGCGCTGCACCATGCGCGCCACCGCCGCGCCTTCGGGCGCTTCCTGCTCGATCAGCCGCTGATGCGTAACGTGCTGGCGGATCTGGCGCTGGAGTCGGAGGCCGCCACCACCCTGGCCCTGCGCGTGGCGCGCGCGGTCGATGCGGCGCCGCGCGATGGGTCCGAGGCGGCGCTGGCGCGGCTGTGTACTGCCATCGGCAAGTACTGGGTGTCCAAGCGCGCGCCCGCCTTCGTGAACGAGGCGCAGGAGTGCCTGGGCGGCGCCGGCTACGTGGAGGAGTCGCTGCTGCCGCGGCTTTACCGAGAGGCGCCGCTGAACTCGATCGGGGAGGGCTGCGGCAACATCCAGTGCCTGGACGTGCTGCGCGCGCTGCAGCGCGAGTCCGGCGTGCGCGAGGCGCTGATGGCCGAGCTGGAGGCGGCGCGCGGTCGGCATGTCGCCTTCGATTCAGCGCTGGGGGCCTTCGCCCTGCCCAGCGATCCAGCCGAGGCCGAGCCGATGGCGCGGGTGCTGGTCGAGCGCATGGCCCTGCTGTTGCAGGCCGGCCTGCTGCTGCGCCACGCGCCGGAGGCGGTGGCCGACGCCTTCTGCCGTTCGCGCCTGGGCGGCGCGCACGGACTGGCCTTCGGCACGCTGCCGGCTGGCGCGTATTTCGGGGCGATACTGGCGCGGGCCTGGCCGGAGGGGGTGGAGCGATGAGCCGGGTACGGTTTCTCATGCCGCCGCGGGCGCGGCTGGTGGGGCACGGCTTGCCGGTTGAGCTGGGCAAGGCGCTGGCGCGTGCGGATGCGGTGGTGTTCTCGCCTCTCTTGCTTGCTGGAGAGGGGATGGGTGAGCGGGCGCGGCGCGGAGATGGTGCGGGCGAAGTTGCCCCTCACCCCAACCCCTCTCCCGTGGGGAGAGGGGCTGAAAGCGAAGTGCGTAGCTGGCGCGCGCCGCTGCTGCGCGCCTTCGACATCCTGCCGCGTGGCCTGCCGGTGGCGGCGCTGACGCGCGCGCTGGATGCACCAAGCGATGCCGACGGCCTCTGGCTGCGCGCCGATCCGGCCCACGTGCGCGCCGACATGGCGACCGGGCGCCTGCTGGCCTGGAGCGAGCTGTCCTTGACGCCGGACGAGGCGCAGGCGCTGATCGCGCCGCTGCGGCCGCTGTTCGGCGACGAGGGGTTCCTGCTGGATGCGCCCTCGCCGGCGCGTTGGTACCTGCGCCTGCCGGAGCGCGCCGAGCTGCCCGGGTTCGCCGATCCGCAGAACGCGCTGGGCGACGACCTGCGCGATCACCTGCCGCAGGGGGCGGCGGCGCGGCGCTGGACGCGCCTGCTGAGCGAGGCGCAGATCCTGCTGCACAACCATCCGCTCAACCTGGAGCGGCAGCGCCGCGGCCTGCCGGCGGTGAACTCGCTCTGGTTCTGGGGCGCGGGCGCGCGGCCGCATCAAGTGGCCACGCCGTTTGCGCAGGTCGAGACCCAGGACGTTCTACTGCGCGCGCTGGCGCTGGCGGCGGGCGCGGCGCTGCCGGCGACCGGCTCACGCTGGAGCGCCGACCCGGACGCTGGCGCGCGCCTGATCGACCTGCGCGAGCTGCGCGAGAGCAAATCCCTGCACGCGCACTGGCTGCTGCCGGCGCTGTCGGAGCTTCGCCGCGGCGCGCTGGCCTGCATTGAACTCGACTTTCCCGACGCGGCCGGGCTGCGCCTGGCGCGCGGCCAGCGCTGGCGCGTCTGGCGGCGCGCCTGGAGCGTCTGGGCATGAGCCGCGCGGTGCGCATCCGCCGCCGCGAGGCCCACGCGCCCGCGGCGGCCTGGCCCGCGAGCGTGCATCCGGTGCTGCGCCGGGTCTATGCCGGGCGCGGCCTGCAGTCGCCCGACGAGGCCGATCTGCGCCTCGCAGGGCTTTTGGCGCCGGATCGCCTGGGCGGCATCGAGGCCGCGCTCGACCTGCTCGAAACGGCGCTGGAGCAGGGCTGGCGCCTGTGCGTGGTGGGCGACTTCGACTGTGACGGCGCCACCGGCACGGCGGTCGCGGTGCGCGGCCTGCGCCTGCTCGGGGCGCGCGAGGTGCGCTACCGCGTGCCGCACCGCCAGCTGCACGGCTATGGGCTCTCGCCGGCCCTGGTCGAGGAGTTGAAGCCGGAGGCGCCCGACCTGCTGATCACGGTGGACAGCGGCATCGCCTGCCGCGCCGGCGTGGCGGCGGCGCGCGCGGCCGGCCTGCGCGTGCTGGTCACCGACCACCACCTGCCCGGGCCGAACCTGCCCGAGGCCGACGCGATCGTCGATCCCAACCTGCCGGGCGATCCGTTTCCGAGCAAGGCGCTGGCCGGCGTCGGCGTGGTGTTCTTCCTGCTGCTCGCGCTGCGCGCGCGGCTGCGTGCGAAGGGGCGCTGGACGGGTGGCGTAGAGCCCGATCTTTCCGCCCTGCTCGACCTGGTCGCGCTGGGTACCGTGGCCGATCTGGTGCCGCTCGACCGCAACAACCGCATCCTGGTGGCGGCCGGCCTGAAGCGCCTGCGCGCCGGCCAGTGCCAGCCCGGCCTGCGCGCGCTGGCCGAGGTGGCGCGCCGCGACCTGGGCGCGCTGCACGCGGCCGACCTCGGCTTCGCGCTGGGGCCGCGCATCAATGCGGCCGGGCGGCTGGAGGACATGTCGCTCGGCATCGAGTGCTTGCTGACCGATTCGCCGCAGCGCGCGCGTGAGCTGGCCGAGTTGCTCGACGGCATCAACGCCGAGCGCCGCGGCCTGCAGCAGCAGATGCTGGAGCAGGCCGATGCGCTGCTGGTACGACTGGCGATGCCGGGCGAGGGCACGCTGCCGCCCGCCCTGGCCCTGTTCGATCCGGACTGGCATCCGGGCGTGGTCGGCCTGGTCGCCTCGCGCCTGAAGGAGCAGTGGCACCGCCCGGTGATCGCGTTCGCGCCGGGCGAGCCGGGTGGTGAAGCCCTGCGCGGTTCGGCGCGCTCGATCCCGGGCTTCCACATCCGCGATGCCCTGGCCGAGGTCGATACGCGCGAGCCGGGCCTGATCGAGCGCTTCGGCGGGCATGCGATGGCGGCTGGACTGAGCCTGCCGCGCGCGCATCTGGAGCGTTTCCAGGCGGCCTTCGCCGCGGTCGCGCAGGCGCGACTCGATCCGGCCGACCTGCAGGGCGAGCTGCTCAGCGATGGGCCACTGGCGGGCAGCGACTTCAGCCGCGAGCTGGCCGAGGCCCTGCGCGCGGCCGGACCCTGGGGCCAGGGCTTTCCCGAACCCCTGTTCGACAATGCCTTCGACGTGCTGGAGTGGCGCGTGCTGGGCGAGCGCCACCTGAAGTACCGGCTGCGCGCCGAGGGCGGAGCGGTGCTCAACGCCATCCACTTCGGCGCCTGGCAGGGCGAGGCCCCGCCGGAGCGCCTGCACGCGGCCTACCAACTGGAAACCGACGACTTCCGCGACCGCCGCGACGTGCAGCTGCTGCTGCGCTACACGCAATGTGCCTAGATTCGACGCCGCCGCGCAAAGGATCGCAGCAGCCGTAGCCTGGATAAGCGCAGCGCATCCGGGACGGGCGTTCAGGTGAACGCGGGGCTCGACTCGGGTCGCGTTGCCGCTCCAGGCGTGCGGTGGAAACCGGACCTCACGCCAGCGGAGGCGTCTCCCTGCATGCGCCGGCTGCTGCCCGCTTATCCGGGCTATGGAAATCAAACCAGGGCGATTCGTAGGACGCGGGTGTGCGCAGCGAACCGCATCGCTCCGATGTGACCGACGCGCAGACGCACGTTGGACTGTCGCCGGCGCTCAGCCCCGCCCGGCGACCAGCTCGCGGCCGATCAGCATGCGGCGGATTTCGTTGGTGCCGGCGCCGATGGCGTAGAGCTTGGCGTCGCGCAGGATGCGGCCGGTGGGGTATTCGTTGATGTAGCCGTTGCCGCCGAGCGACTGGATCGCTTCCAGTGCCACCTGCACGGCGGATTCGCTGGCGTGCAGCAGGCAGCTGGCGGCGTCGATGCGGGAATCGTGGCCGGCGTCGTAGTCGCGCGCGACCTGGTAAGCGAAGGCGCGGCTGGACTGCAGGGCGGTGTACATGTCGGCGATCTTGGCCTGCATGATGCCGAAGCTGCCGATCGGCGCGTCGAACTGCTTGCGCTCGCGCACGTAGGGCAGGGTGGCGTCCAGCGCGGCCTGCATCAGTCCGAGCGGTCCGCCGGTCAGCACCAGGCGTTCGGTGTTGAGGCCGCGCATCAGCACGCGCACGCCCTGGTTGACCTCGCCCAGCACGTTCTCGGCCGGGATTTCGCAGTCCTCGAACACCAGTTCGCAGGTGTTGGAGCCGCGCATGCCGAGCTTGTCCAGCTTCTGCGCGGTGGAGAAGCCCTTCATGCCGCGCTCGACGAGGAAGGCGGTCATGCAGCGGCTGCCGGCGTCCTTGCCCGCGGTGCGCATATAGACGATCAGCACGTCGGCCTCGGGCCCGTTGGTGATCCACAGCTTGTTGCCGTTCGCGACCCAGACGCCGTCGCGCAGTTCGGCACGGCAGCTCATCGAGCCGACCACGTCCGAGCCGGCGCCCGGTTCGCTCATCGCCAGCGCGCCCTTCCACTCGCCGCTGCACAGCCTGGGCAGGTACTTCGCGCGCTGGACGTCGTTGCCGTTGGCGTAAAGGTTGGACACGCACAGGTTGGAGTGCGCGCCATAGGAAAGCCCCACCGCACCCGAGGCGCGCGAGATCTCCTCCATCGCCACCAGGTGGGCGAGGTAGCCCATCTCCGAGCCGCCGTACTCGCCCGGCACGGTGATGCCGAGCAGGCCCATCTCGCCCAGCGCCGGCCACAGGTCCTGCGGGAAGGCGTTGTCGTGGTCGATCTGCGCCGCCCGCGGCGCGATCGTTTCCTGCGCGAAACGCTGCACGGCCTCGCGCAGGGCGTCGATGTCGTCACCTAGGGGGAAGGGGCGCATGGGCGGAAAGCCGGGGTT
>JANJTY010000045.1 GCA_024710865.1 Lysobacteraceae bacterium
CCCGCAGCTGCGCATCGGCGAAAGCATCGAGGCGCGGCTGGCGCGCTGGCGCGAGGGCCTGGTGCCCGGCCCGCCGCTCGACTTCCGTCCGCACGCCAGTCCGCCGGATGCAGCGCCGGAATCGGACTGAGGCCGCAGGGCGGGATCGGGTCGCGGCGACGCCCGCCTGCGGGCCTCACTCGGCCACCGCCTCCAGCCGATAGCGCGTCTCCGCCGTGTGCCAGCCGCGCCAGGGCAGCTCGGCGCGCACCTCGATGCGGTGCTCGCCGGGTTCGAGGTCGGTCGGCAGGCCACCGCGCCAGAGGTGCTCGGACGCCGAGGCCTCGGGCGTGCGGTCGAAGCCGCGCAGCACCTCGCTCGCATCGTCGGCGGCGTTCTCGAACAGCACGCGCGGATCGGCGCGCACCACGCGCTGCATCGGCTGCCACTCGCCGTCGTCGATGCGGTACTCGACGCGGGTGTCGGCGCGTCCCATGAAGACGTTGGCGAACACGCCGAAGGCCGGATAGGCACCGTGGCGCAGCACCCTGGGCGCGTGCAGGGCGATCTGGTACGTCTCGGGCTCGCGCGCGACGAACCACTTGAGGACGAAGCCGGCGTCGGCATCGAGTCCGAGCGTGGCGTAGCCGTTCGGCGTGCCGTCGGCCATCAGGGCCGAGGGAATGCCCTCGGCATCGGCCACGCCGGACCAGAACCCGCCGCAGGCGGCGCCGACGTTGTACTCGTGCAGCGGCCGCGCGCCCTTCCAGCCCTGCTCCGCTCCGTGCAGGACATGGCGCTGCACATGCCCGTGCGCGCTCAACACCAGCACCCGCTCGAAGCCCTGCAGCAGGCGGAACAGGCGCTCGCGGTCGGCGCGGCGGAAGGTCTCGCGGTCGTTGCGCGTGTCGAACAGCGGGATATGCAGGGCCAGCACCAGCGGGCGATCGCGCGGCAGGGTGTCGAGGTAGGCGGCGAGGAAGGCGAACTGGTCCTCGCGCAGGCCACCGATGTAGTCGGGCCGCTGCCCGGGCAGGTAGATGACGTCGTCGAGCAGGACGAAGCTGGCCTCGGGCTCCTCCCAGGCGAAGCTGTCCGGCCCGTAGACCCGGCGGAAGCTGAGCAGCGAATCGGCGTCGTGCGCTGCGTCGAAGTCGAGGTCGTGGTTGCCGGCCAGGTGCAGCCAGGGCAGGCCGAGGCGGACGGTGACGGCGTTGATGGCCGGATACAGCGCGAGGTCGTCGTGCACGATGTCGCCGAGCGAGAGACCAAAGCGGGCGGCATGGCGACCGACGATGGGCTCGACGATGTCGCGCGCGTACACGCCCACGTCGCGCAGGGTCTTGGGCTGCGGATCGCCGAACACCAGCACTTCGAACGGCCGGTCGGAGGACGTCGAAGGACGCAGCGGGATGGTCCAGGCATCCGTGTCGGCGCGCTGCGGCGCGAGCCCGCCGTAGCGCAGCGGCGGCGAGCCCTGCGGCCGGTGGTGGCGCCAGAATCGCGGCAGGCCGTCCTCGCCGCCGGGCAGCGCATGGCCCGGCGGTTTGATCACGAACGCGGTCTGGCCGGGTGCCAGGTCGAGCGCAAAGCGGCCGTCCGGGCCGCTGTGCAAGATGCGAACGCCGTTCGACAGCTTCACGCCGGCCAGGCCCGGTTCCTCCCCGTCCTGGCGGCCGTTGCCGTCGCGGTCCTCGAACACGAGACCGCTGACGCGCGCGGGTTCGCTCTCCGCCCAGGCAGAGGCGGTTGCCAACAGCAGGAACAGTGACAGGCAAGATGGGAGGCGCATCGAACTCATCCGTTGGCGCAGGTGCACGCCGACCAGTATGCCGCGCAGCCTGGCCCGGGCAGATGGCAGGATTGACCAAGATCAGCCACGGCGAGGGCGGATCGGGGCACACTGGCACCACGTCCAGCAGGAGTGTCGTCATGGGTCAGTCCCTCCAACGCATCCTCGTCGCCACGGATTTCTCGCCCCAGGCCGAGCTGGCGGTGGCCCGCGCCGCGCAGCTCGCGCGCGAGCAGGGCGCCAGCCTGGAGCTGCTGCATGCGGCGCCGCTGCCGCTGCCCACGCCGGTTTGGGGTGGAGATCTCGGCTACGGCACCGGAATCGATGCGGCCGAAGTGGTCGCTTCGGCCACCCGCAGCCTGGGCCGCATCGCCGAGGAGGTGAATGCCCGCTTCGGATTCAAGCCCAGCCTGCACTGCGAGGCGCGACCGGTCGTTCCCCTGCTGCGCGAGCGCCTGCAGGCGCTGCGCTTCGACCTGCTGGTGATCGGCGCGACCGGCGCGGGCGCGATCGCGCGGCGGCTGTTCGGCTCGAACGCGCAGTCGATCCTGCGCCACGCCCCGGTGCCGACCCTGATCGTGCGGCGCCCGGCCGAGGCCGGCTACCGGCGCCTGCTCGCGGCGACAGACTTCAGTGCGGACGCCGAGCGTGCGGCGCGCTTCGCCCGCGCCCTGGCACCCTCCGCGTCGGTATCGGTGTTCGCGGCGCTGGATCTGCCCGACACCCGCGTCGAGCCCCTGCTGGGCCTGTCGGCCGACGAGCGCCGACGCAACCTCGATCGCGCGCGCGAGGCCGCGGCCTCGGCGCTGTCCGCCTTTGCCGGGGCGCTGGGCACTGGCGAGTCCGACTGCCACCTGCGCGATGGACGTGCCTCGCATGAGCTGCCCGAGGTGGCCGCCGCGATCGGCGCCGACCTGATCTGCCTGGGCGCGCACGGCAAGGGCCGGATCGAAGCCGCCGTGCTCGGCAGCACCAGCCTGCACACCGCGGCCGAGGCGGGCTGCGACGTTCTGGTGGTACCGCACGCCGGGTAGGCGCTTGCTGCTCGCAAACGGCGTTCCGCTGTCGTGGCAGAAGAGGCTGCTGCAAGCGACCGCGAGGAACGCCTTGCAGCTTCACGTCTCCGGCGAGATCCAGGCACGGATCCAGCGTGATCGCAGCGGTGCAGCGCTGCGGTGTTTGCTCCCCCTGCCTTTTGCTGCAGGCGAAGGAGAGGGCCGGGGCGGAGTGCCTCTCCGCGATGACAGCGACCCCCTCGCAACCTCCCCCTGCCCGCTGCGCGGGGCAGGGGAGGAGCAGACGCGGGCCGCATTTGGCGTCGGTCTCGCCCGCCGCGGCCACAGCGTGCACGCCTCCGACCGCGCCTTGACCAAGCCCGTCGCGGCTTCGCGCATAATCCGGACCAGACGGACCGCGGAGCGGTCTGGAGGGGGACGGCATGAACGCGGTTCGTTACCGGCGCACGCTGACGGCACTGCTCACCGCACTGATCTGGCTGCTCTGGGCGGGCACCTCCGCAGCGTCCGGGACACCGGCCGAGCCGCTGCGGCTGCTGCCGGGCGAGGGCACGCACGAACTGTCGCCGCACCTGCGCTGGTTCCACGACCGCGACGCGAGCGGCACGCCGGAGGCCATGCTCGATCGCGCCGCGCCCGGCGAGTTCGAGCCCCTGCCCGGCGGACGCGCCACCTTCGGCTTCCAGGCCGGCGCCTTCTGGTTCCACGCCGTGCTGCGCAACGAGGACGCGGGCGAGACGCGGCGCCTGCTGGTGCAGCAGTACCCGATGAGCGACCGCATCGACCTCTACCTGCGCGGCGCCGACGGCCGGCTGACGCTGCAGCGTTCGGGCGATGCCCTGCCCTTCGCCGAGCGCGCGGTCAAGCACCGCCAGCCCAACTTCTGGGTCGATCTGCCGGCCGGGCAACCGGTCGAACTGCTGCTGCGGGTGGAGAGCCAGAGTTCGATGCAGGTGCCGCTGGTGCTTTACACCCAGGGCGACTTCACCGCCATGGCGCGCGATGGCCAGATCGGCATCGGGCTCTACTACGGCATCCTGCTGGCGCTGTTCTTCTACAACCTGATCCTGTGGGCCACGCTGCGCGATGCCAGCTACTTCTGGTACATGGTGCACATCTCGGCCTTCGGCCTGGTGCTGTTCTGCCTCAACGGCCTGGCCTTCGAGTACCTCTGGCCGAACAACACCTGGCTGCAGGACCGCAGCGTGCCGGTTTCGATATGCCTGGCCCAGATCGGCATGCAGCAGTTCGTGCGCCACTTCCTGGAACTGCCGTCGCGATGGCGGCGGGCCGATTTCGTCAGCCTGGCCCTGATCGCGTTCTTCGTGGCGCTGGGCATCGCCGCGCTCGCCCTGCCCTACCGCGTCTCCACCACCCTGGCCTCGGCCATGGTCCTGCCCAGCGTGGCCTGGGTCGCGATCGTCGGCGTGGTGGTGCTGCGTAGCGGCTACCGCCCGGCCGGCATCTTCCTCTCGGCCTGGGCCGCCTACCTGCTCGGCACGGCGGCCTACACCCTGGTCGCCTTCGGCGTGCTGCCCAAGATGTTCCTGACCGAGTACGGCGTGCAGATCGGTTCGGCACTGGAGATGATCCTGCTGTCCTTCGCCCTCGCCTACCGCTACGCCGCCCTGCGCAACGAGAACGAGCGCCTGGTGCAGGAGACCAACGAGAAGCTCGAGCACAAGGTGGCCGAGCGCACCGCCGCGCTGAGCGAGGCGCTGGAGCGCCTGGCCGAGGTCAACCGCCGCGACGGCCTGACCGGCGTGTTCAACCGCCACCATTTCCGCGAGCAGCTCGAGTCCCTGCTCTGCGACAGCCGCACCGGGCACCGCAACCTCGGCGTGCTGATGGTCGACGTCGACCACTTCAAGCGCATCAACGACAGCCTCGGCCACCTCGCCGGCGACGAGTGCCTGCGCAAGGTGGCGCAGACCATGCGCGACACGCTCGAACCCTTCGGCGGCATCGTCGCGCGCTTCGGCGGCGAGGAGTTCGTCGCCGCCCTGCCCGGCTGCAACGAGACGCGCGCGCTGGAGGCGGCCGAGGCGGTGCGCCAGCGCATCGCGGCGCACCCGATCCCGGTGGACGGACGCGAGGTGCGGCTCACGGTGAGCGTCGGCGTGTTCAGCCTCGACGCCTATCCGATCGAGAACCCCGAGGATGCGCTGCGCCGCGCCGACGAAGCGCTCTACAGCGCCAAGGAAGAGGGCCGCAACTGCGTGCGCCGCGCCGGCGCCTGAGGACCAGGCCGCCAACGCGGCGTTCGCAGGAACACGCTTGCGCGGCTGGACCGCCCTGCGCTGCAATGCGCCACCCTTCGGCCACAGCCTCGTCATGCCGCTTTCGCCCAGCAGCCGCGCCCAGCTGCAGATCCATTTCTGCGTCGTGCTCTGGGGCTTCACCGCCGTCCTCGGCAAGTTGATCACACTGCCGGCCCTGCCGCTGGTGTGGTGGCGGATGTTGATCGTGGTCGCGGTGCTGGCCCTGCTGCCGCGGGTCTGGCGCCACCTGCGCGCGATGCCGCCGCGTCTCGTGCTTGCGTATGCGGGCATCGGCGTGCTGGTGGCCCTGCACTGGCTGACCTTCTACGGCGCGATCAAGCTGTCGAATGCCTCGGTCGCCGCCACCTGCATGGGCCTGGCGCCGGTGTTCCTCGCGGTGCTGGAACCCTGGCTGGCGCGCAAGGGCTTCGAGCTGCGCGAACTGCTGCTCGGCATCGCCGTGCTGCCGGGCGTGGCCCTGGTGGTGGGCGGCGTGTCGGAAGAGATGCGCCTCGGCATCGCGGTCGGCGCCCTGTCGGCGTTCCTGGTCGCCCTGTTCGGTTCGCTCAACAAGCGCCTGGTCGAGCACGGCGAGCCGCTCACCGTCACCGCCATCGAGCTCGGCGCGGGCACCCTCGCCCTGACCCTGCTGGCACCGGCCATGCCGTGGCTCTTTCCCTCCCAGGCCGGCGAGCTGCTGGCCCTGCCGGGCACGCAGGACGCCCTGCTGCTGCTCACGCTCGCGCTCGCCTGCACCCTGCTGCCCTTCGCGCTCTCGCTGGTCGCGCTGCGCCACATGTCGGCCTTCAGCGCGCAGCTGGCGATCAACCTGGAGCCGGTCTACGCCATTGCGCTGGCCATCCTGCTGCTGGGCGAACAGCACGAACTGTCCGGCCTGTTCTACCTCGGCGTCGCCATCGTGCTGGGCGCGGTGCTGGTGCATCCACTGCTGGTGCGGCCGCGGCGCCTCTCGCAGCCGGAGCTGCTGGGCACGGCGGAGTCGAAGTCCGTGGTGGACTGACTTCCGGAGCATGCGCCGCGGCGCTTGCGCGCCTAGGCTCCCACCCTGGTTCGCGCCCGACAGGTTCCCCATGCCCCCAAGCTTCCGCTTCGTTCCAGGCCTGGTGCTGGCCTGTCTGGTGGCCGCCTTCCTTCCCGTGCCGTCGAGCGCGCTGGAGACGGGCGCCGGAATCACGGTGCGG
>JANJTY010000052.1 GCA_024710865.1 Lysobacteraceae bacterium
AGGAGCCATCGAGGCGGCCGCGAAGCGGACGAACGAGATGGCGTCTCGAACCACCCTCATCCCGTGTGGTTCGAGACGCGCGCTTGATCCCGCGGATGGAATCGCGTGACGCGGAACGGGGAGCCAGCAGGGCCTCTCCGGTTACCATTCGTGGTGGGGAGCCAACGAGGCGGCCGCGAAGCGGACGAACGAGATGGCGTCTCGAACCACCCGCACCCGGTGTGGTTCGAGACGCGCGCTTGATCCCGCTGCGCGGGCGTCGATCGCTCCTCACCACGCACGGTGCGCAGGCTTGGAAACCCGGGCGGCAGTCTGCAAGCACTGCGCGGTTGGCCATCACGCCGCCTCCCGCCGCTGGTCCGGCGCCCCGTCTTCGCCCGCGTGGGTCATCTGCAGCAGGAACTTCTGCATGTCCCAGGCGCCGGTCGGGCAGCGTTCGGCGCAGAGGCCGCAGTGCAGGCAGACGTCCTCGTCCTTGACCATCACGCGGCCGGTCTTGAGCGCATCGGAGACGTACAGGTCCTGCGTGATGTTCAGCGCCGGTGCCTGCAGGCGCTGGCGCAGGTCGGATTCCTCGCCGTTGACGGTGAAGCTGATGCAGTCCATCGGGCAGATGTCGACGCAGGCGTCGCACTCGATGCACTTCTCGCGGAAGAACACCGTCTGCACGTCGCAGTTGAGGCAGCGCTGGGTCTCCTTCCAGGCCGTGGCCGGGTCGAAGCCCAGTTCCACCTCCAGGCTGATCGACTTCAGCGTCTCCTCGGCCGGGGCCCAGGGCACCTTGAAGCGTTCGTCCAGCGAGATGTCGTTGTCGTAGCTCCACTCGTGGATGCCCATCTTCTGCGAGGCCAGGCTCACGCCCGGCGGCGGGCGCTGGGCGATGTCCTCGCCGCTCAGCAGCTTGTGGATGGAGATCGCGGCCTCGTGCCCGTGCGCCACCGCCCAGATGATGTTCTTCGGGCCGAAGGCCGCGTCGCCGCCGAAGAACACGTTGGGCAGGCTGCAGCGGAAGGTGGTCTTGTCCACCGCCGGCATGTCCCACTCGTTGAACGCGATGCCGATGTCGCGCTCGATCCAGGGAAAGGCGTTCTCCTGGCCGATGGCGAGCAGCACCTCGTCGCATTCGTGGATCTCATCCGGCTCGCCGGTCGGCACCAATTGACGACGACCCTTGGCATCGCGCTCGGCACGGACCTTCTGGAAGCGCATGCCGGTAAGGCGGCCGTTCTCGTGCAGGAATTCGACCGGCACGCGGTAGTCGAGGATCGGGATGCCCTCGTGCATCGCGTCCTCCTTCTCCCAGGGGCTGGCCTTCATCTCGTCGAAGCCCGAGCGCACGATCACCTTGACCGAGTCGCCGCCCAGGCGCCGCGCCGAGCGGCAGCAGTCCATCGCGGTGTTGCCGCCGCCCAGCACCAGCACGCGCTTGCCGACTTCAGTGACGTGGCCGAAATAGACCGAGGCGAGCCAGTCGATGCCGATATGGATCTGCGCCGCGCACTCGACCCGGCCCGGCACTTCCAGGTCGCGCCCACGCGGCGCGCCGCTGCCGACGAAGATGGCGTCGAAGCCTTCGGCCAGCAGGGCCTTCATCGAATCGATGCGGCGCCCGCCGACGAAATCGACGCCCAGGTCGAGGATGTAGCCGACCTCCTCGTCGATGACGGATTCGGGCAGGCGGAAGCGCGGCACCTGGGTGCGCATGAAGCCGCCGGCCTTGGGGTCCTGCTCGAAAACGGTGACGTGGTAACCCAGCGGCGCCAGGTCGCGCGCCACGGTGAGCGAAGACGGCCCGCCGCCGACGCAGGCCACGCGCTTGCCGTTGCGCCGTGCCGCCGGCTTGGGCATGAAGCCGCGCACCTCGCCCTTGTTGTCGGCGGCGACGCGCTTGAGGCGGCAGATGGCGACCGGCTCGGGCTGCTCGCCCTGGCTTTCCTCCACCCGCCCGCGCCGGCAGGCCGGCTCGCAGGGGCGGTCGCAGGTGCGGCCCAGGATGCCCGGGAAGACGTTGCTCTTCCAGTTCACCATGTAGGCGTCGGCGTAGCGTCCGGCCGCGATCAGGCGGATGTACTCCGGCACCGGCGTATGCGCCGGACAGGCCCACTGGCAGTCGACCACCTTGTGGAAGTAGTCGGGGTGTCGCACATCGGTCGGTCGCATGGCCCCTCCAGCCTGCGTGCCGCGTGAACGCGCTTCCGGCGCCTGCCGAAAACCCGTCGAGCCCGGCGTTGCGGGCGAGCATAGCAGGCAGGTGATGCCCGATATCAAGAGCGGCGACGCGCTATCCTGCCGCCCCGCCCCACTGCCCCGCGAACCCATGGCCGAACCCGCCCTGCCGCTCGACGCCATCGAAGCCCGCATCCTGGGCTGCCTGGTCGAGAAAGCCGCCACCACGCCCGATGCCTACCCGTTGACGGTCAATGCCCTGGTGCTGGCCTGCAACCAGAAGACCAGCCGCGAGCCGTTGATGAACCTGGAGCCCGGCGCGGTCGGCCACGCCCTGCGCCAGATGGAAGGCCGGGGTCTGGCCAAGAGCAACTACGGCGCGCGCGCCGAGCGCTGGGAGCACCGCGGCGAATCAGCCCTAAGCCTGACCCGGCAGCAGCTCGCGGTCGTCGCCCTGCTCCTGCTGCGCGGTCCACAGACACTGAACGAACTGCTCACCCGCAGCGAGCGCATGGCGAAGTTCGCCGACGCCGAGGATCTTTCCCACGCGCTGGATCGCCTCGCCACACGCGAGCCCGCCTTGGCCGTTCGCCTGCCGAGGGCGCCGGGGCAGCGCGAGGAACGCTGGATGCACCTGCTGTGCGGGCCGGTCGATGTGGAAGCCCTGGCCGCGGCGCACGCCGGCAGCCGTTCCACGGCGCGCGAGGACGATGGCGCACTGGAGGTTCGCGTAGCGGCGCTGGAGGCCGAAGTCGCCCGGCTGCGCGAGCGGCTGGAAAGCCTGGAAGCGGCGCTGGGCGGGGGCTGAGCGCATCAGCTCGGGTCGCCGACAGGGTCGGCTCCTACGGACTCGCTCACCCCTCCGCCGTGGGAGCGGCGTCAGCCGCGACCGGCGGCGACCAGACTGCGTCGCACTCGCGGCCAGCGCTCGCGGCTGACGCCGCTCCTACACCGCTTCTGCACCGCAATGCGCGGACTGCTCAGCCGATGTAGCGCACCGCCACGATCTCGTAGCTCTTGCGCCCGCGCGGGGTTTCGATGCTGACGCTGTCGCCCTCGTGCTTGCCGATCAGGGCGCGCGCCACCGGCGAGGAGACCGAAATCCAGCCCTGCCTGATGTCGGCTTCGAGGTCGCCGACGATCTGGTAGGTCACCGTCTCGTCGCTCTCCTCGTCGGCCAACTCGATGGTGACGCCGAACACGACGCGCGAGCCGGCCGCCAGCTTGGCCACGTCGATCACCTGCGCGTTCGAGAGCGTCGCCTCCAGTTCCTTGATGCGGCCCTCGGTGAAGCTCTGCATCTCGCGCGCGGCGTGGTACTCGGCGTTCTCCTTGAGGTCGCCATGGGCGCGCGCCTCGGCGATGGCGTTGATGATCTCGGGCCGCTTGACCGACTTCAGGTGGTCGAGTTCTTCGCGCAGCCGGGTCGCGCCGCGGGCGGTGAGCGGGACTCTCATGCGTGCAGCTCCTTGTGCAGCTCCTGCAGCGACCAGACCTGCTCGCCGTTGCGGAACGACAGCGAGTGCAGCAAGGCGCGGGCGCCGGAGATGGTGGTCGAATACGTTACCCGATGCTGCAGCGCTTCGCGCCGGATCGAGAACGAATCGGCGATGGCCTGCCGGCCCTCGGTGGTGTTGACGATGTAGCTGATCTCGTCGTTCTTGATCAGGTCGACGATGTGGGGCCGCCCCTCGATCACCTTGTTGACGCGTTCGCAGGCGATGCCGTTGTCGAGCAGGAAGCGCGCGGTGCCTCCGGTCGCGACCAGGCTGAAGCCGCGCTCGATGAGCATCTGCGCCACCGGCAGCAGGCGCTGCTTGTCCGGATCGCGGACCGAAAGGAAGGCCTTCCCGATGCGCGGCGCGCGGATGCCTGCACCCTCCTGCGCGCGCGCGAAGGCTTCGCCGAAGCTGCGGCCAACGCCCATCACCTCGCCGGTCGAGCGCATCTCGGGGCCGAGGAGCGGGTCGACGCCGGGGAAGCGGGCGAAGGGCAGGACGGCCTCCTTGACGCTGAACCAGGGGGTCTGCGGATCGGCGAGCGTGTTCGCATCGGCCAGCGGCAGCGG
>JANJTY010000056.1 GCA_024710865.1 Lysobacteraceae bacterium
CGACAGGTTCAGACGCCATTGAAACCGGCGAGGACATCAGCCACCAGAGGGGCCGCGCTCGGGTCTATGAGGACAGACTCGACGCGCTGGAGCGGCCACCGACCACAAGCTCAGTCCGACTCCGCACCCAACCTTCGGCAGCGTGCGCGCGTGCGACCCAGCCTCAGCGCCCGATCAGGCTTTCCGCGGGAATGCCGAGATTGCGGTGCAGCTTGCGGATCATGTCGAGGGTGAGGCTGCGCTTGCGGTTCAGCACTTCGTAGACGCGGTTCGGCTGGCCGATGGAGGGCACGAGATCCTTCACGGTCAGGCCGCCCTGTTCCATGCGGAAGCGGATCGCTTCGATTGGGTCGGGCGATTCGATCGGGAAGTGCCTGGCCTCGTAGGCTTCGACCAGAAGGGTGAGGATCTCGAAGCGGTCGCCCTCTTCGGTGTTGGGTGCGGGCTCGTTGTCGAAGTACGCGGACAGCTGCTTCAAGGCGGCCTGGTAGTCGCGCTGGGTGCGGATGGGATGGATGTTCATGTGTCCTCCACGGCCGCGGCGTCGATGCGGTCGTAAGCGGCATGGGTGCCGACGAACGTGCTGTAGACCGCCTGGAATCGGTAGGCCACGGCCACGAACAGGCGGTAGTCGTTGCCCTTAATGTTGAAGACCACGTGATTGCGACCGGCGAAGCTGGCGCGGGCGTAGTGCCGTTTGATGTCCTGCGGGTTGGTCCAGATCGCCGTCCTGGCCTCGTCGTACCAGGCCTTGAGGGGCTGTTCGGCGTCGGGATGGCGCTTCTTGAAGTCCCGCAAGGTGCCGATGGCGACGATCCTCAGGGCTGGACGCTAGTCCCGTGTTGGGACCTTGCGACGCTCCGACCGCCCGGACCTACGCAGGCACCTCGCCGCGCTCCCAGTAGGGCGGGTCGCCGAAGCGGGTGCGAAGGGCCTCGATGAACACGCGCACCTTGGGCGGCTGGAGGGCGCGGGCGGTGGTGACGGCGTGGATGCCCTGGCTGGGCAGTTCCCAGTCGGGCAGGACGCGCTGCAGGCGGCCGCTGGCCAGATCCTCGCCGACCGCGAACCAGGGCATGCGCGCGATGCCCAGGCCCTGCCGCAGTACCTCGCGCAGGGCGAGGCTGGAGTTGGCCTGCAGCGGGCCTGACACGCGCACGGTTTCGCGCCGCGCGCCGCGCGTGAGGGTCCAGTCGCGCGCGGTGGGCGAGAGCGAATAGACCAGGGCGGCGTGGCGCGCGAGGTCGGCCGGTTCGCGCGGCTCGCCGGCCTGGGCGAGGTAGTCGGGCGAGGCCACCAGCAGGTTGCGGTTGCGGCCGACCGGCAGCGCCACGAGCGTGGAGTCGGGCAGATCGCCGATGCGCAGGGCGAGGTCGAAGCCGCCTTCGATCAGATCGAGGCGGCGGTCGTCCAGCACCAGGTCGACCTGGATCTCGGGATAGGCACGCGCGAAGGCGCCCAGCGCCGGCGCGAGGTGCAGCAGGCCGAAGCTCATCGGCGCGCTCACCCGCAGCACGCCGCGCGGCGTCGCGCGCAGGGCCATGGCCGCCTCGCCGGCGTCGCGCGCGGAAAGCGCCGCCTGGCGCGCGTGCGGCAGGGCGGCCTGGCCGGCCTCGGTCAGCGACAGCCGGCGCGTGGTCCGCTGCAGCAGGCGCAGGCCCAGACGCGCTTCGAGCCGCGCCACGGCGGCGCTGGCCTGCGACTTGGAGATGCCAAGGCGCCGCGCCGCGGCGGAGAAGCCTTCGGCATCGGCAACCGCGGCAAACACCGCGAGGTCATCGAGTGAGAGCGGGGTGGATTCATTGTCCATAAGACGGGAAGGTAATTCCGTTGATGGCTGGATTATCGCGAATGGGTGCCTAATCTAGCCTGTGTCGGTCCGCAACGCGACCGCACCCATGCCGAGCCTCACCCACACCCGCTGGCTGGTCCCCGCCCTGATCCTGGCCCTGGGTTTCCTGATCGGGACCAACACCGCCCTGGCCAAGGGCCTGGTGCAGGGTGGCATCGCGCCGCTCTCCCTGCTGCTCTGGCACCAGGCCGGCGCGACTGCGGTGCTGCTGCTGGCCCTGGTCCTGCGCGGCGAGGCCTTCCCGCGCCAGCCCGCCGCGCTGGCCTATTCGGCCCTGCTCGGGCTGTGCTCGCTGACCCTGCCCGCGGCCATCGGCTTCCACGCCATGCCGCACATCGGGGCCGGCACCTACACCGCGATGTACACCCTCTCGCCGATCTGCACCTTCGCCCTGCGCTGGGCGATCGATCGCAGCTACCCCGGCCACCGGCGCCTGCTGGGCCTCATGGTGGGCGGGCTGGGCGCGGCCTCGCTGGTGGTCGCGGGCCTCAGCCTCGCTCCCGGCGCGGGCCCGTGGCTGGCGCTGGCCCTGCTCACCCCGCTGCTGCTGGCGAGCGGCAACCTGGTGCGCGAGCGCCTGCTGCCGGCGGGGGTGTCGCGCCTGCAGCTGTCCGCGGCGCAGCCGGTGGCGCAGCTCGCCCTGCTGGTTCCGCTTGCGCTGCTCACCGGCACGCCGATGGCCCTGCCGACCTGGCCGCTCGACGCAGCCGATGCGGTGCTCGCCTCGCAGGTCGTCATCGCCTGCGCGATCTACCCGCTGTTCTTCGCCCTGCAGGCGCGCGCCGACGCGGTCGCGCTGAGCCAGATCGGCTACGTCACGGTCGCGGTCGGCGTGCTGTGGGGCGCGGGCCTGTACGGCGAAGCGCTCAGTGCCTGGATGGCCGTGGCCGTCCTGCTCCTTCTCGCCGGCCTGCACCTGGTGCAGTCGGCCGCCCGGGCCACGCCGGCCCCGCCCGCCGCGGCGCCCGCGGTGCGTCCCTGTCCCTGAATCCGGAGATTCCCATGCGCCTCACCGCCCTTGCCCTCGCCGTCGCCCTCGTCGCCGGCCCCGCCCTCGCCGACCGCCCGCAGGCCGCGTCCAGCCCCTGGGGCCCGGACGACCAGATCGGCCGCCTCAACTTGATGACCGAGGCCTCGCGCGCCGCAGTCCTGGCCCGCATCGCCGGCGGGCGCGTGTACGACCTCGGGGTCGAGTACCACAAGGACATGCCGAGCTGGGCCCTGCTCGGCGATCCGACCTACCAGATGTGGATGACCCACACCCCGCGCGGCACCGCGGTCGACAACGTGCTCGACCTCGGCCGCGCCATGCACGAGCGGGTGTCGTACAGCGGTGACGCGGTGCTGATGTACACCCACACCGGCACCCACATCGACGCGCTCTCGCACTTCGGCCTCGACGGCCGGATCTGGAACGGCTTCCACGCCGACCAGCACCAGGGCGACGTGGGCTGGAAGAAGGGCGGCGCCGAGCAGATCCCGCCGATCGTGGCGCGTGGCGTGCTGATCGACGTGGCCGCGTTCAAGGGCGTCGAGGTGCTGCCCGAAAGCTACCGCATCCTGCCCGCCGACCTCGAAGGCGCGCTGGCGCGCCAGGGCGTGGCGCTGGCCACCGGCGATGCGGTGTTCATCCGCACCGGCCGGATGCGCCATATCGACGATGCGCGCCGCTTCATGGACCGGCCGCCCGGCATCGGCCTGGCGGCCGCCAGGTGGCTGGTCGAAGGCCAGGGCGCGATGCTGATCGGCGCCGACAACCTGAGCCTGGAGGTGTTCCCGGTCGAAACCCCGGAGAACTGGGTGCCGGTGCATACCTACCTCGAGGCCGAGCAGGGCGTGGCGATCATGGAGGTGGTCGATCTCGAGGCGCTGGCGCGCGACCGCGTCTACGAGTTCGCCTTCATCGGCGCCAGCCTCAAGCTGCGCGGGGCGAGCGGGGCGCCGATGCGGCCGATCGCGCTGCCGCTGCGGCCGATCGCGTCGGCGGCCTCGCCCTGAAGCGCGGCGGCGCAGCGGACGCGGCACAATGCGCCCGGTCCGTT